>JAYVYR010000019.1:0-11514 GCA_043784065.1 Acidimicrobiaceae bacterium | reverse complement strand
GAGGCGAACGTGTGCCGGGCCACGTCGTCAGGGTTCAGGTGGGGCGAAGAGGTACTCATCATTCGACGTTCCTCAGGCATGCCCGGGAGCCTACGGCCGCCTGTCGGTGAAGCGGCTCATGCCTAGCCATTGCTGGTGGCGCCAACCAATGCGGTAGTGGACACCTGCCCCCCGTTGGCGGCCAAAACCCGCAGAGCTTGGGCGAGGGTCGACACTGGGTACACCTTCAAACCGGGCTTCTGCTTCGACTTGGCATCGGCGTACTCACCCGGCGGCACCAAGAAGATGGTGGCCTGAGCGTTCTCAACGGCCACCGTCTTCTGGGGCACGCCGCCCACGTCGCCCACGTTGCCGGCTGCATCCATTGTGCCGGTGGCGGCCAGCGTGTGCCCACCCGTCAGCTTGCCGCCACTCAGGGTGTCGATCACCCCGAGGGTCATGGCCAGGCCGGCCGACGGACCGCCGATGTTGGTCACGGCGATCGAGATGGGAAAGGGATAGGTGTAGTCCACCTGGTCCTGAGGGAGGATGCCAACATCCAATGTGACTGTCCGACCCCCGAGCTCGACCGCGGTCCGCTTGAGGGTGAGCGTCACCGGCCCCGGAGGGCCGGTACCTGCTTTGCGGACCGTGAACGTCACGGTCTGGCCAGGGTGGTGCGGAGCAAGTGCCTGGGTGAGGGCGAGGGCGGTCGACGTCGGCTTGCCGTCGACGGCGGTCACCACGTCACTGATGTTGAGCACGCCCTCAGCGGGGGCACCAGCGAAGGTGCCGGCGATCACCGCGCCGGACGGGTTGGCCGTCACCGTGTACCCGAGGTAGCGCAGGGCGGCTGTCTTGGCAGATGCCTCGGCCTGCGACATCTGGAGGGCCCCCTGCGCATCGAGTTGGGAGGGTGGGGTTCCCCCGGTGACCGACGGGACCGAATAGAGGGCGGTGTTCGACTGCAGTTTGAAGAACAGGTAGTTGAGGGCGGTGACCCTGGCTTCCTGCACATCAGTGAGAAGGACTGGCCGGATCACCGGGTGGCCTTTACCGGGTGGCACCTTGATGAAGGGCTGGACCGACTGAGCTGTACCCGGCTGTATCGCGTAGTAGTCGAGGTTGATCCGGGACGAGATGAAGATGGCGAGCACCAACACGCCCAAGCTTGCCCACACGATCCACCGGCCCCAGGACGAGCGCCTCGATGCCGGGTGCACCAGCTGACCGGAGGCAACGGCGGGATCGGCGGAGGAGGTTTCGGGGGGGATGTGGCTGGCCATCGGGTCCCGTTCCCCATTTTCGTCCGGCGTGATGAGGTGCTCGTCGTCGGTCATAGTGGTGCCGTGCAGCCTGCCACGGAACCGGAGGATCCGAACGCCACCAACCGCCGACGCGGCGTGGCCATGGCCGGACACCTCGGCGACACGACCTCAGCGCGGGCCGGACTATCCGACCCGGCGCCCATGGTGCGGTCGACCGCCCTCGGTGCCCTTGAGCGTTTGGGCTCGCTGAGCGACGCCGAACTATCCAACGGGCTGCGTGACGACGACCCGGTGGTCCGGCGGCGTGCCGCCGAGCTGACCGCGACCCATCCAGGCGCGGACCTGCTTCCCTCCCTCGACGATCCCGATCCCTCAGTAGTGGAGATGGCAGCCTGGGCGGCTGGCGAACGCGAGGAGGAGGCAGCCGTGGACCGGTTGGCCCTGATGGCTATGGGCGACACCGGCCACGCTGACCCCCTGTGCCGCGAGGCGGCGGTCGCCGCCCTCGGCGCCATCGGCGATCCGGCCGGTCTATCTGCTGTGCTGGCCGCCCTCGACGACAAGCCGGCGATCCGGCGTCGGGCCGCTGTCGCTTTGGCCGCCTTCGAAGGGCCCGAGGTCGACGCCGCGCTGCGGCGGTGCCTGGGCGACCGAGACTGGCAGGTCCGCCAAGTAGCCGAGGATCTGTTAGCCATCGACTGAATTGAGAAGGGGGCAGTGGTGCGACGGGGTCGGGACATTCCGACAAGGGACAGCCGCCCCGCCCGTTTCAGTACTCGGCGGCGGCGAAGATCGGGCGCAGGCTGTCGAAGGAGTCGAGACAGAGGCCGGCGCCCCGCACGACGCACTCGAGCGGGTCGGGAACCCGATGGATCGGCACGTCGGTCTCCCGGGCGAGTCGCTCAGCCAATCCTCGGAGCCTCGAACCACCACCCAGCAGATGGATTCCTTCATAGATGATGTCCTGCGCCAATTCGGGGGGCGCTTCCGAAAGGCAGCCGAGCACAGTGTCGACGACGAGTTCGACCTGTTCAGTCAAGGCGAACCGGATCTCTTCGGGAGCCAGGATGACGCTAGCGGGGTGTCCCGTGCTGACCTTTCGGCCCTTGGCTTCGACCCGCATCTCCCCTTCGTAGGGGAGCGCCGAGCCGATAGCGATCTTGAGCTCCTCACCCGTCCGTTCGCTGATGGCGATACCGTACGACCGGCGGACGTACTCCTGGATGGCCGCGTCCATAGCAAAGCCTCCGCAGCGCACGGCTCGATAGGCAACGATCCCACCCAGTGAGATAACGGCCGTCTCTGTGGTGCCGCCTCCGACATCGACCACCATATTTCCGACCGGCTCATGGATGTCGAGTCCGGCACCGATAGCCGCGGCCATGGGCTGTTCGATGAGGTGGGCGGCCGACGCTCCGGCCCGGCGCGCTGCTTCCTTGACCGCCCGGCGTTCCACCGAGGTGATGGCCGAGGGTACGCAGATCAGCACCCGCGGGCGGTTCAATTTGGTGACGCCAGTTCGACGCAGTAGCAAGCGGATGGTCCGTTCGGTGATACCGAAGTCGGTGATGGCCCCCTCGCGTAGAGGACGTACAGCGACGATGTACCCCGGGGTCCGGCC
Source organism: Acidimicrobiaceae bacterium (assembly GCA_043784065.1). Taxonomy (GTDB): domain Bacteria; phylum Actinomycetota; class Acidimicrobiia; order Acidimicrobiales; family RAAP-2; genus Bog-756. The sequence continues at coordinate 8,646 of JAYVYR010000019.1, read as the reverse complement.
GATCAGCTGCCATGCCTCGTCGCCTACGGCCAGGACCTCGTGGGTCCGGGTATTGAGGGCGATCACCGTCGGCTCCTCGAGGATGACACCTCTACCCTTGGCGAACACTTGAGTGTTGGAGGTTCCGAGGTCGATTGCAAGGTCTCGGGCCACACCCGCATCGTAGAACGGTGGGAGATGGGCCCGGTCCGTTCGACATCCGGGTTGTCCTAGCCCGAGCCGCCATCCATTTGGACCGGACGGTCGGTATCCTTCGTTTCGTGCAGGAAGACCCACCAGAGGACGTCGGCGGTCACCTAGCCGACGGACCGGGGGATGACGGGCGCGAGGATGACGGCCCGATGCGCGGATGGGTCCCTCCGGATGACCGCCTCTGGCTCCACCCTTCGGAACGAGCCCACGCTGGTCCGAGCCCACGACCGGCTCCAGCCCCCGATCGCATGGCGGGCGGCCGCTTGGTCGCCGGAGGAATGGCCGCGTGTGTCGCCCTCACCTTGGTGGCGGTGGTGATGGTGCTGACCACCACCGACGACGCTCTCCGTTCGAGCGCTCCCGACGCGCCATGGGTGTCCGGCGTGCCCACCACGGAAGTCGGCCTCAGTCAGATGACCGACGTGCGGCAGATGATGGGCATGGTGACGATGGCCCATGACTCGACCGTGGCACTCCTCGTGGACCGGGGCTCCGGGATGGCCATGGGCACCGGCGTCGTAGCCGAGGCCGGCGGGATCATCGTGACGCTCCAACCAGTGGTAGCAGGAGCGCGGTCGATCACTGCCGTCGAACCGGACGGTACCCGGTTGGCCGCCGTTCTTGTGGGCACTGACACAACTACCCAGCTAGCCGTTCTGCACATCGCCGACGAACTGACGGCTGCCGACTTCACCGAAGGAGATCCGTCCACCGGTGCAATGGTCGTCGCCATGGCCATGGAACCTCGCTCGCCCGGTAACTTTGTCCCCACCACGCGTCTCTATGCCGGAGCCGTCCGATACGCCGGAATTTCTACGGGCACGTGGCTAGGCACAGGCCTCTGCGTCACCGGAGTGGCCGCTCCGATGCCGCCCACTGACCTGGGCAGCCCGCTCATCGACAGCTCCGGAACCGTCGCCGGGATCCTCGACGCAGTGGTTGGGTCCGGGAGCCAACGGACGTCGATATTCCTGCCGGCCGAACTCGTTCGCGATGTGGTAGCCCAGATCGTCAGCCACGGTTCGGTCATCCACGGCTCCCTCGGACTCGGTGCCGCCGACGTTCCTACCGCGGCCGGACCCGTTGGTGGCGCCCGGGTCGAGTCGGTGACAACTGGCAGCGCTGCGGCCCAGGCCGGCCTCCAGTCCGGCGACGTGGTGATCGGCATTGACAACCAGACCATAAATTCAGTAGCCGAGCTGTCGACTCGAATCTACGGCGAGCCACCGGAAACAGAGCTGCGGTTCACCATCGAGCGCGGCGGGATCAAACTCCATCCGATCGTCATCCTCGGTCAGGGGTGACCGCACCTGTCGCGTCCAAACCATTGGTTCCGAGCCTTGCGGGGTTCTGTCCCGGTGCCGGCATGGTCAGCCTGCCGCCCCGGTTAGAGGGGAGGGGCCGTAGCATGGCCCTATGACACCACCCGACTACGGGGACGGCACCAACCCCTTCCAGTCACTGCTCGGCGACTTGATGAACATGCTCGGGTCCAACGGGCCTGACCAATGGGAGATGACCCGGGCCTTCGCTCTCAACGTGGCCACCGATGGGACCCCCGAGGCGAATGTCGAGCCCATCCAGCGGATCCGGGTGGAGCAATTGTCCCGGGTGGCTGAGCTCAATGTGATCGAGGCGACCGGCATGCCGGTCGCTCCGGACGGTCGTCGACTGACGTGCGTGCCGGTAGGTCGGGGCGACTGGACGGCGAGGGCCCTCGAGTCTTGGCGCTCAGTCCTTCAAGCCATGGCCGCGCCACCGCCGGCTGGCATCGAACCCCCGGTCGCACCGGGGGTTGCCTTGGGTCTCGACCCAATGGGTAATGACCCGACCGGAGGCATGGCCGCCATGCTCGGCCAGATGGCCTCGACCATGGGACCCATGTTCTTCGGTCTCCAAGTGGGCTCGGTCGTCGGCCACCTCGCACAGCGCACCCTCGGGCAATATCCCCTCGCGCTCCCCTGGGCACCGGCAGACGAACTGCTCCTGGTGACGGCCAACATCGCCGAGTTCGCTTCAGACTGGAGCCTGCCCGAAGAAGAGGCCCTGTTGTGGGTGTGCGCCCGGGAGCTGGCGTCCAACTCCGTGCTCAGCCGGCCCTCGGTGCGGGCCCGCTTCGAGGAGCTCCTCCTCGCTCTGGCCGAGTCACAGGCTGCCGCCCAGCAGGACCTGGCCGGACGCCTGCGGGGCATGATGACCGGAGACGATTCGGATTCGGCACTGGGAGCGGGAATGGATATGGAGTCGCTCCAGGGCATGTTCGGTGATCCCGAAGCCCTGCTGGGCGACCTGCTCACCCCAGAATCACGCCGCACCTCCGACCATCTGACGTCGCTGGCCGTGGTGGTGGATGCCTATGCCGACCACATCGCAACGAACGTGGGGGTAAAACTCGTCGGCGCCCACACCCAGCTGGCTGAGGCCTGGTACCGCCGCCGCACCGAGCGCGGCAAGGGCGAAGAGGCAGCAGGTGCCCTGTTTGGCCTCGACCTCGATCAGACCCAGGTCGACCGGGGTCGAGCCTTCGTAGCTGGCATCATCGAACGGGCGGGGGAGGACGGACTCACCCGATTGTGGGGACCCGCACGCAACCTGCCAACGCCTGCCGAAGTGGATGCCCCGGGGCTCTGGCTGGAGCGGATCGACCTTCCGGGACTCGACGCACCCGCCGATTGAACTACTAGCCAGGTGCTCGGCAACAGGCTCGAAGACAGGTCGATTCAGACGGGACCGTCAGCCACCGGCTCGGCCGGGGCGGCGGTCGCCGCCGGTTCCTCTTCGGGCAGACCGAGGTCCCACTCGATCAGGATGTTCTCGCGTTCGGCGTCCCGGATCACCCGCTCACGGTTCCGGCGATATTGGGGGTCGTGGGGAGGGAGCAGTACCAGGCGGGCATTGGTGCGCCTTCGGAACTCCTCGATGAGCGCTGGGTCGCCGAAATCTGAGCGCACCTCCCAGTGTGGGGCTACCGGGCCGAGGTAGACGACCCGCACGTGCCCGACCGGGGGCAACGGTTCGGATTCCTCGTCAGGGAGGGTCGGATCTTCGTTGACCGTGGTCATGGCAGTGGTTCCTCCTGGGACGGCAGACCACAGATCCTACCTGGACCTAGACGTGGGCTCGTGCTCGGGGGCGAGTCGGCCGGATCGACGCCAGATCTGGCGGCGCCCCCGGTCAAGTTCTCCGGTTTCGGGTAGCTATTGAGGGCACCAATTGGATGCACTAGCGGGCCCGCACATAAAAAGGCCCAGGTGACACATAAGAATCCGGTGAGGAAACCGGCAGAACCCTCCGATTTCCCACTGTTCCGGGGGTCTGAGCGCGACACTGGCCTTGCAACGGACGTACCGGCCGAATGAGCACGAAGCCTATCTGGAGTGCCGGACGGTCCCCGAGGATCTTGGAGAAACCATGGAAACGGACTGGATGGAAGTGGGGAAGTGCAAGGACCTGTCACCGTCCATCTTCTTCCCAAGTGATGGCGTCGGCGTGCAGGCAGCACAGCGAATCTGTGCTGCCTGCCCCGTCGCAGAGTCCTGCCTGGAGTACGCCCTTACCGAGCGGGTCGACCATGGCGTGTGGGGTGGGAAATCGGAGCGCGAGCGCCGGCGCATCCTGCGCCGCCGCCGAGTCGGCTTGGGCATCGTCAGCGTCGGCGCCTGATCCTCGGCGTGGACTCGGCCGAGGCGTGCCGCCCGGTCGAGTGCGTCGTCAACATCAGCGAAGGACGCGACCAGTCGGTCATTGACTCGGTCGCAGCTGCCGGGGGCGACCGACTTCTCGACGTCCATTCTGATGCCATGCACCACCGGTCCGTCCTGACCCTGGCCGGCGATCTGGCCGACGTCGAGGCCGCGGCTCGCAGGGTGGCTCTCGCCGCCGTTTCCACCATCGACCTCACCGACCATGTCGGCGTCCACCCCCGCCTTGGCGCCGTCGATGTCGTCCCCTTCGTCCCACTCGTCGACCCTGACGGTGTTTCAACTCCGTGGGCAGCGGTGCTCGCCGCGCGCGATGCCTACGCGGCATGGTCGGGCGACACCCTTGGCGTGCCCTGTTTCCTCTACGGGCCCGAACGCTCGCTCCCCGACGTGCGTCGGGGCGCCTTCACCACCCTGGCCAGCGACACCGGGCCGGTGATCCCCCATGTCACCGCAGGGGCCACTGCTGTCGGTGCCCGCCACGTGCTCATCGCATACAACGTCTGGATTGAGGCCCGTGCGGGCGGCACCGGACCGGCCGACGACCAGGTGGTGTCGCTGGCCAGGCGGCTAGCCCAGCGACTGCGTCAGCCAGGCCTACGCACACTCGGACTCGCTGTCGGAGGCGCCGCCCAGGTCAGCTGCAACGTGGTGGATCCCGGTCTCGTGATCCTCACCGACATCTACGACGCCGTCGACGCAGGTGCTCAGGCGGAGCGGTGCATCGTGTCGCGGGGCGAACTCGTCGGACTTATCCCCCAGTCCGCATTGGCCGCCGTGCCGGAGTCCCGGTGGGACGCGCTCGGCTTAACTGCCGAGGACTCCATCGAGTTCAGGCTGGGCACCCGCAGGGGCTGACCTTAGCCGGTCCGCCACTGCGATATCCCAGTCACTCAGGAGGCGGTCGCGGCCCGACGTTGCATTGCCCGCTGACGCCGCAGGCGGCGACGCTCACGCTCCGACAGGCCGCCCCAGATACCGAACTTCTCCCCATTGGCTAATGCGTATTCGAGGCAGTCCTCCCGGACGACGCAGCCCCGGCACACTTCTTTCGCCTCACGGGTCGACGCACCCCGCTCGGGAAAGAAGAGATCCGGATCGACCCCCATGCAGTTTGCTTTGGTCTGCCACGTCCGTTCCTGGGGTCCGTACATCAACGACACCATGTCCATCGCAAGACCTCCCTCCCACTCATCCATGCGGCCCCGCCAAGAGCCGCATAGCACCGTTGTAACTACAGGAATGTAATCCTTCCGCACAATCGCTGGAAACGCAAGAAAAACATTCATGCCAACGATGGCGCGCGACAGGGTGGTCAGATTGCGCCACCAGGCATGCCAACCATGCCGAGCCGGCCGGCGACATCGTCGCCTGCCTCAGGGCGGGCAATGCAGAGATCAGCCGGTCCGTCGGCCCCGCGACCGCACCGTCGTCTTGTGGTTGAGGAAGTCGACGAGGACGTAGTCGCCCAACTCGCCCGGTGTGGTGGCGAAGGTGCGGCCCCGATTGATCCGGCTCAACTGGTCGACGAATCCCCATAGGCCCCGATCGGGGTCGAGCAGGAAGGTGTTGATGGTGATGCCCGCCTTCGTCGCTCGCATGACCTCGGCCAGCGTGAGCTCCAACGTCTCGGATGTGGGCGGATAGTTGAAGTCGACGTGGTAGTCGAGACCGCCTTCGATCGGAACGATGTGTGCGGTCGGCTCGCCGTCGGTGACCAGGATGATCTGTTTGGTCCCCTGCTGATGGGCCAGCATCTTGCGCGCCAGGATCAGACCGTGTTGGAGATTCGTACCGTAGACATAGTCCCAACTGACCGTGGGCAGATCCTCGGGTTCGATCTCCCGGGCCACCTCGGAGAACCCGACCAGGCCCAAGTAGTCCCTCGGAAACTTCGACGTGATGAGGGAGTGGAGGGCCATGGCCATCTTCTTGGCCGGCACAAAATTGTCACGCATGGGCATCGACAACGAGAGGTCGAGCAGAAGCACCGTGGCCGACCTGGTCAGGGCCTCGGTCTCGATGACTTCGAAGTCGTTCGGGTGCAACTGAACCGGAACCCCGCTACCGGCCCGACGCACGGCGTTGTGGACTGTGCGGGACAGGTCGAGGTTGAACGGGTCGCCGTATTCGTAGGGCTTGGTCGTCTCCTCGCGGTCGTGTCCGGTGCCGGTGAACGTGGTGGCATGGTTGCCCACCCGGTCCTTGTTCAGCTGACCGAACAGATCGGAAAGCGCCTGCTGACCGATCCGACGCGTGCCCTTCGGCGTCAATTCGAAACGACCTTCGCGCTGATCAATCAGGCCGGCCTCCTCCAGTTGCTTGGCCAACTTGGCCAGGCGGTCGAGCGACCTGGCGGCATCCTCGCCCAAACTCCTGGCCACCTTGTCGAGGTCCACCTCGGAGAGGGCGGCCGGTGAATTGGCCGAACGGAGGAAGCCCTCCAGTTCGTCGAGATCGCGCAGTTGTCCGGCCACGTCGGTGGCCTCGCCCATACCCATCGGATCGTCACCACGGAACCGGAAACGGTTCTCCCATCCGGCATCCGGAAATGCCTTCTGCAGATTCTGGGCGAGACGGTCGACCTGCCAGCGAAGATCCATGTCCTCGAGGAGTGATTCGGCCAATCCCTGGAGTTGGGCCCGCTGCTCAGGCGACATCGAGTTGAACATCGCCTGAGCAGCGGCCATCCGGGCCGCCATCTGCTCCAGCAACTCGTCCAGGTCCTTCGGGTCACCCGGAAAGAGATCACCGAACTCTTCCATGAACGCCTCGAAGCTCGGATCGATCTCCTCATCGGCTTCGCGCTGCTCGACCATGCGATTGAGGGCGTCGAACGCCTGGCGCATGTGCTCGAGTTGGGCGGGATCCGGGTTGGACATGGCCTCGGACATCTGGTCGAAGTAGGTCTTGGCCACTTCCTCCCGCAGGCGCTCCATCAGCTCTTCGAAGTGCTCTCGTGCTTCAGAGGAGACGAACTCATAGTGCTGCAGGCTCCGTACCTGTCCGGCCAAGTCATTGGGCAGGAGGTCGAGCTGCATCCGGCGCTCGTCGCCCACCTGGTCGGTGACCTCTCTGCGGCGTTGGTCGCCCGAATCGCGGGCATCGGACTCGAGTTGTTCGATGCCGATGCGCTCCTGGCGCAGCACGTCTTGGAGCTCTTCGGCGATCTCGGAGTAGGTGCCGCCCAGATCACCCTGCTCGAGTAGTTCCTCCCGCTCCATGCGCAGTTGGTCGAGCAAGTCGCGCAGTCCTTGGACCTGGTCGCCGTCGGGCGTCTGCCAGCCCCGGTTGAGCATGCGCTGGAGGGCTTCGTGCACATCACCGTTGGCCAGCAGGTCGTCGGTCAACTGCTTCAGGACGGCGTCGGCGTCGTCAGCCGACGACGTCTGGGAGCCGTCCCATTTCCGGTAGTCGTACCGCCAGGTCATCCCCGGCCCCGGTAGGTAGCACGGGTGCCGGCCGCCTCCTTGTTCAGGCGCTTCGTCAGATGGAGTCCTTCGAGGATGAACTCGGTGGCGCTGGCCACCATGGCCGGGTCCTCGGAGCCGCCCGTGAGCGAAAGCACCGGAGCGGACAAGGCCGGGACCAGCTCCAGCGTCTCGGCATAAGCCGACGAGGCCAGGTCATCACCTGCATGGACGACCGTCTCCTCGGTGAAGGCGCCCACGACCGCCTGTGGCTCGGCGAGGTGGACTCTGCGGCGGAAGACGAGCAGCACGGCGGCATTGAAGATCTGAGAGAGGACAGCCTCCTCGCGTCCCTCCTCGAGTGACTCGATCTCCACTTTGCCCTGCGTGGAGGAGATGAGGGACTGGAGATCCGACACACGGGGCACGGCCGACGACTCACCGTTGCGCAGGGCCCGCCGGGTCGCGTTGGCCACCAGCGTCTCGTAGTTGGCGATGGTCAGGCGGACCGACACTCCCGACCTCTGGTTGAGGTGCGGGCTCTGGCGCGCCAGCTGACTGAACTCTGCCACGACCTCGGCCATGAATTCCGGAACGTCGACGTGAGGTGCGGCCACCGATCCTTCGCCTGCTGCACGGCCGCGGCCCGGCAGATCAGCCTCGAGTTCAGCGATGCGAAGCTCGGTGGCGGCATCCGGCGGGTAATGGGTGCGGATCTGTGCGCCGAAGCGGTCCTTCAGCGGCGTGATGATACGCCCGCGATTGGTGTAGTCCTCGGGATTGGCGGTAGCTACCAACACGATGTCCAGTGGCAGGCGGACCCGATGACCCCGGATCTGCACGTCACGCTCCTCCAGGACGTTGAGGAGCCCGACCTGGATGCGCTCGGCAAGGTCGGGCAGTTCATTGACAGCGAAAATGCCCCGGTTGAGCCGGGGGACGAGGCCGTAGTGGATCGTCAGTTCATCTGACAGGTAGCGCCCCTCGGCCACCCGGATCGGGTCGACCTCGCCGATCAGGTCAGCGATCGACGTGTCGGGGGTCGCCAGCTTTTCGCCGTAGCGGTCGCTGCGGTGCACCCAGGTGATCGGCAGATCTTCCCCCGCTTCAGCCAGGAGGTCCTTGGCGAACCGGGAGATCGGATGGAAGGGGTCGTCATTGATTTCAGAGTGTGCAACGATAGGCAGCCACTCGTCGAGCAGCCCGACCATCGAGCGGATGATCCGAGTCTTGGCCTGGCCGCGCTCGCCCAGCAAGATGATGTCGTGCCCGGCCAGTACGGCGTTCTCCATCTGCGGGAGCACGGTGTCCTCGAAGCCGAGCACGCCGGTAACCAGTGGTTC
>JAYVYR010000018.1:0-6931 GCA_043784065.1 Acidimicrobiaceae bacterium | reverse complement strand
GTCTTCTTGGCGGAGTCGACCTTGCGCTCGCCGATCCGGTCGGTGTTGTGCAGGATCTGGCGCTGCAGGTTGGAGGCATCGACCACGTCCATGTCGATGATGCCGACGGTGCCGACCCCGGCGGCGGCCAGGTAGAGGGCGGCAGGCGATCCCAGGCCACCGGCGCCTAGCAGCAGCACCTTCGAGTCCAGGAGCTTCATCTGTCCGGACTCCCCGACTTCAGGCAAGAGCAGGTGCCGCTGATAGCGGTTGCGTTGCTCCGGAGTGAGTGTGCGGGGGGCGGACCAGGCCCGGCCTTCATCCTTCCACCGGTTGAAGCCGCCGACGATCGAGGCGACATCGGTGTAGCCGAGCTGCTGCATGGTGTCGGTGGCGAAGGCCGACCGGACGCCACCGGCGCACATGACCACCACGTGGGCCGACTTGTCCGGGATGCGACCCTCGATCGAGGACTCGAGGTTGCCCCGGGGTAGGTGGACCGACCCGGCCAGGGCACCCTGTTCGTATTCATCGGGCTCGCGCACATCGAGGATGACGGTCCCGGCCCTGGAGATCTCGACTTCGGCATGTTCGGTCGAGATCTCCCGGATGTTGGCCTTGGCGGTGGCAAGCATCTCTCTGAATGTCGGCACGGCGGTCTCACTTCCTCGTCGACGGCGGGGGTGAAGGCCGGGATTCCGGCGTCGGAGTCACCCCGCACTGCTCTACGACGAGGTAAACGCTACCAGGGGGGTCGACATTCCCTCCCTCGCTCCGTCCAGCCGACCTGACTGCTCATGCACAGGTTCGAGCACCGGGCGGGCACCGGGCTGGCACGGGGCTGGCACCGGGCTGGCACCGGGCTGGCACCGGGAGCATTCAAGGCTACGACGTTGTGACAAACCCCGCCGGCGGGATCGTCCCCGGTCCGGTCGACAGGCAGCCCGCCAGCAGCGCCGGATCGGGACCTGCGGCCAGCTTCGGCGGTCGCAGGAAGGCCGGCGGGGCGTTCAGGTCGACGCTGTCGAGCAGGTCATCTGCGGCCGCATCCCGGGCCGTCAGGACGGGCAGATTCCATTTGGTCTCGACCAGTTTGAGGATCGAGGTGTGGTCGTGGACGACATGGGACACGTACGCCTTCTTGGCAAAAGGCGAGACCACCCCAGCCGGAACGCGGAACCCGTACCGGTCGAACAACCCCGGGGTATCCCCCGGCGCCACGGCGGGCGGCACGCCATCGGGCACGGGCGCCGACGGCGGGGCCACGTGGTCGAAGTAGCCGCCTGACTCGTCGTAGCTCCAGACCAACAAGGTGTGGGGCCATTGGGGCGAGTCCATGACGGCATTCACCACCTTGGCCAGGAACTGGTCCCCGTACTGGATGTCCTGGGGATCCTCCTGCGACTGCTTGTTGAAGTCGGGGTCGACCATGCTCACCGACGGAAGCGTGCCAGCCGCCGCGTCAGCGTAAAAGCGGTCGATCTTGAGGAGATGGTCGGAGAAACCGGGGAGGGACGCCTGGTATGGCCAGATCAAGGCCGACGGCAAGGTGGCGAAGTAGTTCGCCCACGTGACCCCATGGACGCTCAGAGCCTGAAACATCGTCCCGTTGGGCGGCGCGTCGCTGGGGAAGGTGTCGTTCAGCAGGCCGCGCGATGTACCGGCCATGAGGAACCGCCGGTTCGGGTAGGTCTGGGCACCGACGGAACAGAAGTAGCGGTCGCACACCGGAAAGGTGGCGGCCAGCGAGTTCACGAACGGCAGGACCGAGGGTTCGTGGTAGCCCATCGATACCGGCCCGCTCTGACTCTGGGCGAACCCGTCGTTCCTGCCCCCGTTGTACGACGTCCAGAATGCTTCCCACGTGTTGTACGGATGGGCTTGGGCCTGGCACGGGTTGGGCATCGGGAACGCCCGCAGCTGCGCATTCGGCCCCGGAGGAGCCATGGTCGATCCGATCGGCCACGGGTTGGAGGCCGTAGGTTTCCCGTGCTTGTCGAGGGTGAACCCGTCGCCGCGGCCACGCTGCATTCCGAGCACGTTGTCGTAGCTGTGGTTCTCCATCATCACGATGACGATGTTCTTGATCTGAGGCAATTGATCGGTACCAGCGGGGGCGGCCGGATTGGGTAGATCCCCGGGTACGAGTTTGGCGGTCGGTCGGGCCGTTGCTGTGGTCGTCGCGGGTGTCAACGAAGGCGACGATGAGCAGGCAGCGAGGCCGACGGCGGCTGCACCGCTCAGTGCACTGCCCAGAAGGGCCCGACGGGACAGGATCGGTGGCTCGGTCATGCCAGAACCGTAGTGACGGTGACGGTGCTCGACAATCGCTTCGGCCGAACTGCCAGGTGATGGTGAGTAGCGTGCCGACCATGGAGTTCTCGGAAGCCGTCCGCAGGCGCCGGATGACGCGGAACTTCCAGGAGACCCCCTTGCTGCAGTCCGTGGTGGACGGGCTTCTGGCCGAGTCGTTGGCCGCTCCGTCGGCCGGCAATACCCAGGGCCGGGAGTTCGTGGTGCTCGAGGGCTCCGAGCAGACCGATCCCTACTGGCAGGCCACTACCGACCCTGAGTGGCGGGCGCGGTCGAAGCGCTACCAGGGGCTGTGCCGGGCGCCGGTCGTGATCCTTCCCTTTTCCGACCCCGAGGCCTACGTCGATCGCTACTCCGAGCCGGACAAGACCAGAGTCGATGGGGCCGTTGTGGAGTGGGTCGTGCCCTACTGGCACGTCGATGCCTCATTTGCCGTGATGGTCCTGCTGCTCGGGGCGGCCGATCGCAGTATCGGGGCGGCCTTCCTGGGTAACTTTCGAGGCGAGGCCGCGCTCAAAGAGACGCTCGGCGTACCGGCGCGGCTGCGCTGGCTCGGCGCCGTCCTACTCGGGCACGCCGCACTGCCCGACCCGTCCTCCACGTCAGCTGCCCGTCCGAGACGGACCGTGGACGACGCCGTCCACCGGGGTGCCTGGTAGGCATCCGAACCACCTGCACTCCCGAGGGGCAGGACGTACGACGGCAGATCGGCTGCGTGGCCCGCTTCGGCTACCGGGCAGACGAGCAAGAGAGTGCGCGGCAAGTGGCGGGTCGAGGTGGTCGAGAACTGCGTCGGCCGGTCCCGGTCGGCAAGTGCATTGTCAGGACATCAGCAAGGTCGCCGGCAAGGGTCCCCAGACATGCTCCCAGGGACCCGATCGTCCCCACTCCAGGAGCCACTTTGTCCATCCCCACTGTCATCCCCCCACCACCCCGTCCCCTCCGCCCCGTCACCACCCGGCCCGACTCTTCTGGGCACGTCACCTCCCGGCCTGACTCCGACCTGGGCCTGGCAGCTAGCGGCCCTTCACTACACATCGTCCAATGGGTGGACCCCGTAGCCGACCCACACGGTATGCACCCGTGCAGCCGGTACGTCGAGCTCTACTGGTTGGGGATCATTGGACCTAGCACCACTTGGCTGCTCCGTCGCCTCACCTACGGACTCGAGGTCCATGGCGACGGATTTGACCTCCATCTACCTGAAACAGCCCGCTCACTCGGGCTGGGCGACAAGATGGGCAAGAACTCGCCGTTCCGCCGGGCACTGGCCCGACTCGTCACATTCGAACTGGCCCGTCCTCACGGCCCGGGCGAGCTGGCCGTGCGCCAGCACATCCCACCCTTGCCGCTCCGCCATCTCAGCCGGCTGCCCGACTCGCTCCAGCGCAGCCATCGCCGATGGATGTCCGAACAGCGTCTGTCCGAGCCCGAGCAGATGCGACGCCGGGCCCAGCGGCTGGCCACTGGCCTGGCCGACGCCGGTCACGACCGGGCCACCATCGAGCGGCGCCTGGCCGCTTGGCACTTCCATCCGGCCGTGGCCTTCAAGGCCGCCACCGACGCCTCGATGGCATATGCAACGCCACTTGGACGGACGGCCGACCACACCGCTGCCGGATCGGTTGACTAGCCCGGTTCAGCCTCGTGGCCGGCCGGGGTAAGCCCCCAGTAAGTGTCGATCGGCTCGATGTCACCTCGCACGACCTTGTCGATCATCCGGCAGATCGGGAGATCGAGGCCGTACGTCTCGGCCAATTCGAGGGCTACCTTGGCCGTGTTCACGCCCTCGGCGACCATATGCATCTCGTCGAGAATGTCCTCCAGCTTCCGGCCCTTGCCCAACTGTTCGCCCACTCGCCGGTTCCGGCTGTGGGGGCTCACGCAGGTGGCGATCAGATCACCCATACCGGCCAGTCCAGCAAACGTGGAGGCTTTGGCTCCCATGGCCTCGCCCAGACGGATCAACTCGGCCAACCCGCGGGACATGACAGCGGCCCGCGTATTGTCGCCCACGCCGAGGCCCTCACCGATACCGGCAGCGATAGCGATGACGTTCTTCAGCGCGCCGCCGAGTTCGCAGCCGATCACGTCGTCGTTGATGTAGACCCGGAACACGCCCCGGGTGAACACCGCCTGGATGGCGCTGGCTACCTCGAGGTCCTCCGTGGCGATGACGGCAGCTGCCGCCTTGCCACTCAGGATCTCCGAAGCGATGTTGGGGCCGGTAAGGGCGGCGACCGGGTGGCCCGGCACCACCTGCTTGATGACCTCGGTCATCCGCAGGTGTGAGCCCCGCTCCAGACCTTTGGACAGGCTGACCACCGGAATCCATGGGCGCATGAACGGAGCCGCGTCTTGGAGCACCCGCCGGAATCCGGATGTCGGGACACCCATGATGATGAAGTCGGCGCCGCAGACGGCCGCCTCGAGGTCCGAGGTGGCCGACAGGGCTGGATCCAAGGTGAACCCGGGCACATAGGAGGGATTCTCATGGTCCTCGTTGACGGACCGGGCCACCTCCGGATTGCGTGCCCACAGCACGGTGTCGTGGTTGTGCGCCACAAGGGACGCCACCGTCGTACCCCAAGAACCTCCCCCGAGGACTGCGATCTTCACAGCCCCGACGGTAGTGCAGCCGGAACCATCCATCTCGATTCTCGGGCGCCGGGCACGGCCGAAAGCGAAGGCCCAATCGTTCTGCCTCGAGATCAGTCCTTCGGTCGGGTGGCCAGCCAGCGGGCGAACTTCTCGGATGTGCCCAGCTCCACCAAGGTCCGCACCCCGAAGCCGCTGCCGCCCTTGGTGTTGTACCAACGGTTGTCGTCGGTACGGGAAGGGCCGGCGATGTCGAGGTGGGCCCATGGGACATCGGCCACGAACTCCTGGAGCAGCAGCGCCGCGCTGATGGCGCCGGCTTGGCCCGGCCGGCCCATGTTCTTCATGTCGGCTACCTCGGACTCGATGTGAGCGGCGTAGTCGGCGTGCAACGGGAGTGGCCACGACGGCTCTCCCGCGGCCGAGCCTGCCGACTGCAGGGCATCCCGCAACTCCTCGTCGTTGCCCAGCAGCCCGGCGATCTCCTTGCCCAGGGCCACGACGGCGGCCCCGGTCAGGGTGGCCAGGTCGATGACGGCATCCGGCCCCTCCTCGATCGCCAGGGTCAGCCCATCGGACAGGATCAGTCGGCCCTCGGCATCGGTGTTGAGGACTTCGATCGTCTTGCCGCTGCGGGTGATCAGCACGTCACCCGGCTTGGTGGCAGATCCGCTCGGCATATTTTCGGTCATGGGTGCCCAAGCAGTGATCGGAATTCGCCCACCCAGGGCGGCGATGGCATCGATCGCGGCCAGAACAGCTGCGGCACCACCCATGTCGGTCTTCATGGTCTCCATGCCGGAGGCGGTCTTCAGCGACAGGCCACCCGAATCGAAGGTAATCCCCTTGCCCACCAGGGCCAGGTGCGGCCGCCGGCCGTCGAACTCGAAGGGGTCGGACGGTTGATAGGTCACCTTGACCAAACGTGGCGGGCGCACCGATCCGGCGGCCACGCCGAGCAGGCCGCCCAGTCGTTCAGAAGCGATCCGCTCCTCGTCCCACACCTCGACGGTCAACCCGTCAACACCTTCGAAACGGTCGAGCACCACCTGGGCGAACCGCTCTGGGGTCAGCGAACTCGGCGGCTCGTTCACTAGGTCTCGGGCCAGGCCCACCGACCGGGCCAACAGGGAACCCCGGGTCGCACCCTCGGCCACTCCGGCCACTCCGGCGACGTCATCGGAGCCACTGGCGAGCACGAGGCTGGCCAGCCCAGTCGACGGGCCTGAACTGCGGTATTCGTCATAGCTGTACGTGGCCAGCGAACCGCCTTCGGCCGCTGCAGCCGCTACCTCGGCCATGGCCGCACCAGTCACGCCGGGCAGCACGAACAGTGCAGTCCCCGATGTGCGGGCCACCCGCACGAACGATGCGACCGCCCGGCGTACGGACTCCAGTCCGGCGTCGCCGTCCAGTTTGTCGGCCGAACCCAGGCCCACCAGCACGATCGCAGGTCCACCGTCGAGCGACCGGATGATCAGGGTCTGGGCGATCTTCCCGCTGAAACCCTGCTGCTCGCACCAGTCGGCATCCAACGTCGTCGGCAGGGCCATGCCGGCCAGCGCCGCCGACTCGCCGGCAATCGTCGGGCCGTCAGGTGTCGTGCGGACTGGCACGCCCACGGAGGTCACATCATCGGGTAGTGCTGCGCCGGACAGGGCGGTCACGTTGATCACGTCGGAGCTCCAGGGGATCGAGGTGGATATATCGGTGGCAGTCAGTCAGTTTGCGGATCAGCGGACCGGCCACGCCTCGGTGCACCCCGGGCCAGCAGATGCTCCTCGCCCTCCGCCCAGCGGGCGAGCGCCCACAGCAAGTCGGACAGACGGTTCAGATACCTGCCGACCAACGAGCCATCAATGGGCGATGCAACGGACAGGCGCTCGGCTCGGCGGACGATGGTGCGAGCCAGGTCAAGGGCGGCGCCCGCGCGATTCGCTCCCGGAATCACGAATTCCGTCGGCATCGACACACGCGAGATCAGATCGTCGATCTTCTCCTCCAGCGCCGTGATCATCTCATCGGTGACCAGTGTCTTGCC
>JAYVYR010000017.1:0-2527 GCA_043784065.1 Acidimicrobiaceae bacterium | reverse complement strand
GGCCCTGGGTGTCGACCCCAGCCGCCTCGAGGTCAAACTCGGCCAGATGGTCTCTCTTGTCGACGGCGACGAGACCGTGAAGATGGGCAAGCGGGCGGGCAACGCCATCGACCTCGACACGGTGATCAGTGACATCGGCCCGGACGCAACCCGGATCCTCAGTCTGATGAGCTCGCTCGACCAGGCCGCCACCTTCGACCTGGCCAGCGTGCGTGAGCAGTCAGCCGAAAATCCGGTCTTCTACGTGCAGATGGCCAGCGCCCGTATCGGCGGGGTGGGCCGCAAGGCAGCTGAGCGCGGGGTCGTGCGCGCCCCTCTGGCGGAGATCGACCTGTCATTGCTGACCCATCCACGCGAGCTGGAGGTGCTGCGCTGCCTAGAGGAGCTGCCCGAGGTGGTGGCCGATGCGGCTGTGGATCGGGCTCCGACCAAGGTGACGACGTGGGTGCGCAAGCTTGCCTCGAATTTCCACGGCTTCTACCACGACTGCCCGATCCTGGCCGACGACGTCGACCCACACCTGGCCCAGGCCCGCCTGCGGCTGGTCGAGGCGTCGCGCGTCGGTCTGTCCATCGGTCTTGGCCTACTCGGGGTGTCCGCACCGGAGGCCATGTGAGCCCGGTCCCGACGGGCCCGGTCGACCGCTCGCTACTTCCGCGGACTGCCCGCATCGCTGACGATGGGCGCCTGTCCATCGGCGGTTGTGATCTCGTTGAACTGGTTGCAACCCACGGGACCCCGCTCTTCGTCTACGACGAGGCCCACCTGAGGTCCGTCTGCCGCGAGGCCGTCGACGCATGGGGCGACGGCGTGGCCTACGCCACCAAGGCATTCCTGTGCGTAGCCATGGCCCGCTTGGCCTACGAGGAAGGGATGTGCCTCGATGTCTCCACCGGGGGCGAATTGCACGTGGCTCTGACCGCCGGCGTCCCGCCCGACCGGCTGGTGCTCCATGGAAACAACAAGTCGACCGAGGAGCTGGCTGCCGCGCTGGCGGTGGGGGTGGGGCGGATCGTGGTCGACTCGTTTGACGAGATCGACCGCATCGAGCGGTTGGTGGGCGATCCGCCGGCCATCAGGGGCGGTCCAGAGGACACCGAACCGGCCGAGCGGCGGCGGCCGAAGGTGCTGGCCCGGATCACTCCGGGCGTCGAGGTCCACACCCACGAGTTCGTCCGCACGGGTCAAGAGGACTCCAAGTTCGGCTTCGGCTTGGCCTCGGGCGCCGCGACAAGAGCCGTCGAGCGCTTGGCCTCCCTCGACGCGGCAGGAATCGTCGAGTTCGTAGGCATCCACGCGCACCTCGGGAGCCAGGTCTTCGCCCTCGAACCCTTCGCCGAGGCCATCGACGTCCTGGCCGAATTCTTCGCCCCCTTAGGTCTTCCCGAACTGGTGGTCGGGGGCGGACTCGGGGTGGCTTACGTGAACGGCGAGGAGGCTCCGCCCATGGTCAAGTGGGCCGGCTCCGTCCGCCGGGCATGTCGCAATGCCGGTATCCCCGACGTCGTCCGGGTGTCCGCCGAGCCGGGCCGGTCCATCGTGGCCGCCGCCGGCGTCACCCTGTATCGGGTCGGCACCATCAAGGACGTACCCGGGCATCGCACTTATGTGTCGGTCGACGGCGGGATGAGCGACAACCCCCGTCCCGTGCTCTATGGCAGCGGCTACGAGGCGTTCCTACCACGCCACGCCGATGCCGAGCGCCCGCTGCCCATCCGTCTGGTGGGCAAGCACTGTGAGACCGGCGACGTAGTAGTGGCCGAGGGCTTCGTACCCGACGATCTGGTTGTCGGCGACGTGGTCTGCACCCCCGTAACCGGTGCCTACGGACACTCCATGGCCTCCAACTACAACAAGGTCCTCCGTCCAGCCGTGGTCTTTGTGGCCGACGGCGAGGCCCGGCTTGTCGTCCGTCGCGAGTCGCTCGACGACCTCGTGCGTCTCGACGTCTAGGAGGGCGGACGCTCAAGGGATCGGGCCCTCCCTGACGATCGGGTTGGCGCTCCGTCGACGCACCGGTGCACCCTTCCCGAGGCGGTAGCGTGACCAGGTGACCTCGGCACCCTCTCCAGAGCGCACATTGGGCATAGCGGTACTCGGCTGCGGCAACGTCGGAAGCGCCCTGGTGGGCATCCTCCAGAACCGAGCGGACGCCTTGGCCGTGCAGGCGGGTGCCCGGTTCGTCATCGCTGGCATCGCCGTCCACGATCTGGATGCCCCCCGCTCGGACCACATCCCTCGGGAATTGCTGACAACCGACGCTGCGGCACTGGTAGAGGATGATCGCGTCGACATCGTGGTCGAATTGATCGGTGGACTTGAGCCGGCCGGAGCCCTGGTGCGCACCGCCCTTGATTCTCGGCGTCCCGTGGTGACGGCCAACAAAGCTCTGCTGGCCTCACGTGAAGGTGTGGCCCTGCGCACCCTCGCCCGCGAGTGCGGCGTGGACCTGCTGTATGAGGCTGCTGTTGCCGGTGCCATCCCGCTGGTGCGGGCACTGCGCGAATCGCTCACTGGTGAGCGGATC
>JAYVYR010000016.1:0-6524 GCA_043784065.1 Acidimicrobiaceae bacterium | reverse complement strand
GGAGCCCGACCACGAGGACAACATCTGGGGGTCCAAGAGCCAACGCCATAAGGAGCGCGGGCCATATCAGGCCGCCGTGACCCCGCCGATCGCGGAGATCCCCGCAGTCGAGCTTCCACCGGAGGTGGAGGTCCTTGCGAACGAAGCGTCGATTGCCATTGCCCGATTCGACGCCGAGGTCGGGGCGGAGATCGCCCCATTCTCCGCGATCCTGTTGCGCTCGGAGTCGGCGGCATCCTCGGAGATCGAGAATCTCACCGCTGGCGCAAAGGCGATCGCCATGGCCGAACTTGGCGATCAGAGCCGCCGCAACGCGGTGCAGGTGGTCGCCAACACGACAGCCATGAGATCTGCCATCGCCCTGGCCGACAACCTCGACAAGGCCACGATCATCGCGATGCACACTGCCCTGCTACAGGACGAGCATCCCGAATGGACAGGCGACTGGCGGAATGAGCAAGTAAGGATTGGTGGTCAGACCGTGCACACGGCGACCTTCGTTCCACCCCATCACGACCGAGTGCCAGTCGCCATGGATGACCTCATTCGCTTCGTTGCCCGAGACGACCTCGCGCCGTTCGTCCAGGCCGCCGTCGCCCATGCCCAGTTCGAGACCATCCACCCGTTTCCTGACGGAAATGGCCGAGTCGGTCGGGCGCTGATTCACGCCATCCTCAGGAACAAGGGCCTGACCGAGAACGTCACGGTTCCGGTATCTGCAGGCCTCCTGGTGAACGTCGACGACTACTTCAAGGCGCTCAACGAGTACCGGGCCGGAGACCCGGCTCCCATCGTCAGACACCTGGCAGAAGCATCGTTCGAGGCCATCGACAATGGTCGGCATCTTGTGGCCGACATCCGGAGCGTAAGCCGGGGATGGAAAGAGAAGATCACGGCGAGGTCGGACGCGAAGGCGTGGCCCCTGTCCGAACTCCTGCTCCGCCAGCCGGCGATCGACTCGACTGTCGTCCAGGAAGAACTGGGGATTCGCCAGCAAGTAGCCGACCGGGCCATCGAGACCCTCGTGGATGCCGGGGTCCTGACGAAGGTGTCAGGGAACCACCGGAGCCGGAAGTGGGCCGCCGTCGAGATCCTCGATACCCTCGACGAGTTCGCCAAGCGAACTGGGCGCCGAAAGGCTCACTGATCCGGCGCTTCGGATCTGAGAGGGGTGTGGCGCTCGTGATAGTGAGCACCCGACCGGATCGCCCTGGAAACCAGCGGTGCGTAACCGGCGATCGGGGGCAGTCAGGGACGACGGCGAGCCCTATTGAACGGAGATCTTCCCGTTTCTTTCGGTCACCCTGCCACGGCGCAGCGGAATGACCTTGGTCAACAGTCGGAAGCCCGCATCAAGGCCCGGGACCTTGGCGAAGGTACCCTGCGGGCCAAGGGTCATGCGACCCGTTGAGACGTCGTACTTTGCGCCGTGCCAGGGGCATACAAGGCAACCCGCTTCATCGAGTGAACCTTCAGCGAGATCGGCGCGAAGGTGGCGGCAACGTCGACTCACAGCGAATAATTCGCCTCCAACGTTCCCCACGGCATAGTGGCCTGCGCCGCGAATGACGCCGGGTTGCAGTTCCGCAACGGTTCCTACTTCGACTTCTTCACTCATGGTGACCCTCCCGGTGCCTGTAAGAACCTTAGGCACACAATGGAGCTCAATGTCTCCAGATGCTCAATCCAGGCGGTAGGGGACACGATGTCGCAGCTCAACTGGCTGACTTCCCAAGCTGGTTGGCGCGGGAATGCCCGGCCGAATGCGATGGGGCACGCGTTGGGCTAAAACTTCGGCGGCGGTCGACAGGGGGTCGGCCTGGAAAGGGCGGACCATGAAGAAAATGGCCATCGCTGGCTTATCGCCACTCGCTCTCACCTTCGCGGCGTGCGGTAGCTCCACGGCGACCAGTCATCCAAGCACCACGGCAGCAGCAGTTGGTGCGGCGACCAAGAAGGCGCCGAAGTCGACCACCACGACCTCTGCACCGACCACCACCGTCCCGCCAACAACCACGACGGTTCCCCCGACGACGACAACCGCTCCCCCACCACCCCCTCCGACGACGCAGCCCTACACCCCGCCGCCGGCTGCCGCAGCCCCGGCACCCGCCTCTTGCTCGCCGACCTCGGCGGCCGGGAACTGCTAACACGCTGGCGAATACTGCTCGAACGCCGACCATGGCATGACGGGCACCGACGGCAACGGAAACTCAATCGTCTGCACCGACAACAACGGCTGGCGCTGGGAGTGATGGGTCAGTGAGCGGAGTTCTTTCGTAGCTGCATCTTTGAGCGAGGAGTACCAATGAGTTATCGACGGGGACTACTTCCCAGGCCAGTTAGACGGGTGCTGCACCCGGTGCGCAGCACCAGGGGATCGCTGAAGCGGAAAGCAACGCCCATATCGGTCCGCAGGGTGCAGTATGCGCGGCATCCGATAGGTACGGCCACCACTCGGGCAGGGCGATCACTCCGTAGGTTCTTCAGATAGGCGTTCCGGAAGCGCCTATCCCTGACGTGCCTGGTTCCGGGCGCAGCAACTGCCGCGAGCACGAGAGAGGGCGGGACCAGACCCTGCTCAGATTCGAAGTGCCACAGATCCCTACTGCTGGATCCCCAGCTCGGCCGGTTACAGGTCCAGCACTGCCTCCAGCACGCCGGCCGCCTCCCGATCCCGTTCCGGCAGTGCGTGGGCGTACCGGTCGAGCGTCATGGTGGCCCGGGCGTGGCCGTGGCGCTCGGCAACGGTCCGAACGTCCACCCCGGCGGCGATCAGGGTGGTCACGGAGAAGTGTCGCAGGTCGTGAAACCGGAACGGCCAACGCTGCCCCGGCGCGAGGTCTGACCGGGTCGCCTTCGGCTTCGCCTCCCGCAACCGCTGCAGTGCCGGCCTCTCCATCTGCACGCAGAGCCCGGCAAAGCCGTGGGTCAGCGTGTCCGGGTTGGCCGCCGTGGCGCCGTTGGCGTTATAGCTGAGGACGTAGGGATCCTCCACCAGGGGGGACTCCGCCTCGGCGGACAGCGCCACCATGTAGTCCCAGCGGCGCCGGAGCACGGTGACGCCCAGTGGTTCCAGCGCGAGGTCCCGGCTCTGATGGGTCTTCGTCAGTCCGGTGTGCTGCTCTCCCCCGGCGACCGTCAGTGACCGAGCGATCCGGACCCGGCCTGCGGCAAGATCGAAATCGGACCAACGAAGCGCGACCAGCTCCCCTCGACGGGCTCCAGTCAAAGCCGCCAGAGCGATCGCCGTGGCGAGGACCGGGTCCTCTTCGTCTGCGACCTTCACCAGTGCGGAGAGCTGTTCCGGTGTCGGGACGACCATGTCCTTCCGGACCGGCGACGGTGGTGACGCCCGGTCGGTCGGCGCCCGGTCGATCCATCCCCACTTGACCGCTTGGCGACATGCCGCCGACAGGATCGAGTGGTACTTGTGCACCGTCGACGCCGACAGCCCGTCTGCCAGCCAGCCCCGGTAGGCGGCATCGATGGCGTCGGCCTCCAGTTTGTCGAGGCGGACATCCCCGAGCGCGGGACGGAGCCGGCCCTCGATCTTTCGACGGTTCTCATAGACGGTCCGGGGACGGTGGCTCACCGCCGTCGCCTCGAGCCACTTGTCGAGCAGTTGGCCGACGGTAGCGCTGGTTCGGTTGAACCTGCCCGCCTCGACCTCGGCCACCAGAGTCGAAAGAGCCTTGCCCGCTGCCTTCTCCGTGCCACGGAACGAGCGCGTGGTTTGGCGGGGCTTACCGCTCTTCGGGTCGCGCCCGATGAACGCCCGCAGCTCCCAGTGGCCCGGCGACCGCTCGCGCATGGTGCCCGGTTGGCTCTTCGTGCTCGCTCGACCGGCCATGCCCGACACCCTACGCCGTTTCCGGCTTCTGTAGGGCATCTGTAGGGCAGACCATCTAGCTCCGACCCCGGAAAGTGCCTCTGACCTGGTGGGCGCTAGAGGACTCGAACCTCCGACCTCAGCCGTGTGAAGGCTGCGCTCTAACCAACTGAGCTAAGCGCCCGGAAGCCACGGCAGACAGCACCGCGACAATGCAGATCAGTATGCTAACCCGGGCCGAGCGACCCACCGGATCGCAACACTGGTCACCGATGCCGACCACCTGTTCGACTGCGACCGAATCAACTTGTCGGAAATGGAGCAACTTCATCGAACCCAAGCGCCGTCTCGAGAGCCGCGGCCGACCGAAGGACCACAAGATCAGCATGCTGGGGCCCGACGATCTGCAGCCCGACCGGCACCCCGGCGGAGGTCAGTCCTACGCATACCGTGGCCGCCGGCGAGCGGGTCATGTTGAACCCGTAGGTCATCTTGACCCAGTTGTAATCCTGGAGCCCATTGATCAGTCCGGCCCCGCCGAGTGACCTCGGAGGCGGCGAACCCGCCATGGTCGGCGTCACCAGCAGCCGCACGTCATGGAATAGGTCGACCAGCCGCAGATTCAACGTGTGGCAGGCGTCTTCGGCCCGGACCACATCGAGTGGACCCGTTTCGGCGGCACCTTCGATGACCATCCGGAGCACCGGGTCAACCCGGCCCCAGACTTCGGTGCCGATCAACTCGTGGTGGGTGCGAAGGTTATAGACGCCCGACAGGGTCAGCCATGAGTCGACCGGGTCCTCATCGAACACGGTGTCGACCTCGACTACGTCGGTACCCAAATCAGCCAACACGTCGACGGCCCTGCGGCACAGCACCAGCACCTCTTCATCGATTTCGGCGTAACCCAACGTGGGCGACCAGGCCACCTTCGAAGGCGGGTGCGGGTCCACCAAGGCGGCCAGCCAGGATGCCTCGGGCCGGGGCAACGACCGCAGGTCAGTCGGGTCGGGGCCCACCACTACCTCGAGCGCGGCCACCACATCAGACAGGCGTCGAGCCATTGGACCCTTGGTCGACAGGTTCTGCCAGTCCGGCGGATGTGCACCGCCCGACGGAACCCGGCCGAGCGACGGCTTCATGCCGGAGAGCCCACAGGCCGATGAAGGGATACGCAAGGACCCACCACCATCGGAGCCGGTGGCAAGGGGCACCATGCCGGAGGCGATCGCCGCCCCACTTCCACCCGACGAACCACCGGGGGTGTGCTCCAAGTTCCAGGGGTTCAGCGTGGCCCCGAACAGGGGGTTCTCAGTGTCCGGCTTCCAGCCGAGTTCCGGGGTGTTGGTCTTGCCCACAACCACACACCCAGCGGCCACCAGGCGGGCCACCAACACCGAGTCCCGGGTCGCCCTGGGACTATCTGCGTAGGCCGCCGAACCGTGGGTGGTGACGTAGCCGGCGGCATCCTCCAGATCCTTCACCCCGAGAGGGATACCGGCTAGTGGCCCAGGGTCTACTCCGGACGCCACCTGAGCATCGACCGCGGCGGCCGCTTCCCTGGCTCGCGCCTCGTCGACAGCCACGAAAGCGTTGATGACAGGGTTCCTGGCCTCGATTGCCGCCAGAGCATGATCCACCAGCTCGGTCGCTGTCCGGGCCCCACTCCGGACCTGTGCGGCCAGATCGACCACTGATTCCATGCGGAAGTCCATACGACGACCGTACTGGGGGTACTCGGACGGAACAAGAGGTCGGCAACGGGTCCAGCGTTCCGCCGCCAGACCAGGCGGGATCAGGTTCCGTGTCGACAGGGCTGCCTGCGACGAAGCAGGCTGTACCCATGTCGCTCGCACCATCTGAGGCCACCCAGATCGAAAGAACGCTCCTCGATCACGTCGCCCACGCCGTTCCCCGTTGGCAGGACGTCTGGCACCGCTACGCCACCGACCTGGGTGCCGAGTGGAGTTCAGGTGGCCCCGGACCCGGATTTGCTCCGGGTCAGCTCCGATTCGCCAACGGAGCCCGGGTCGAGATGCTGATGCCTTGGAACGTGGACGTCAACGACTTTCTCTCCCGTTTCCTGGCAGCCAACGGGGCCGGCCCTCACCATCTGACTTTCAAGGTGCCCGACCTAGCCGATGCCATCGACCGTGTCCGGACGTTCGGGATCGAACCGGTCGGCATCGACGTCAGTCACCCGGAGTGGCTCGAGGCCTTCCTCCACCCAAAGCAGGCCACAGGCGTCGTCATACAGTTGGCCGAAGAGCACGAGACCTGGAACGATCCCGCCCCGGGTGATTTCCCCACCGCGCGGCGCCAGCTGACTGATGGTTCCGGAACGGTCCCACCAGCCTCACTCCTACGGGTGTGCCATGTAGTGGCCGACCTCGACCGCGCAGTCGATCTGTTCGGTGGAGTTCTGAATGGCCGCGTCATCGATGAGGTCTCGTCGGCCGGACTGCACTGGGTCGACCTGGCATGGCCCGGCCCGCTGGGCATTCGCCTCACGGCAACAGGCGCAGCTGCATCTGATCATGCAGTCGCCGCATGGCTCGACGGTCGGCCCGGGAGGGTTCACCACATCACCGTCGAGGTCGACGAGCCCGGATGTGTGCCTGGATCGGCGCCTGCCACGTCGCCGTTTGCCCAAGCTGAGGCGGACGACGGATCGTCGGTCTGGGAGATCGAC
>JAYVYR010000015.1:0-3177 GCA_043784065.1 Acidimicrobiaceae bacterium | reverse complement strand
CGGCCACGTGCTCTCCGACGGGCTCGGCGAGAAGTCCCCGTTAGCCCGCCTGTACGACATGGACGCCGACGTCCTATTGCTAGGTGTCGGGCACGTGAGCGATACGTCCCTACACCTCGCCGAGCACCGCAGCGGCAGGTGCGGTACCACCCGCCAGGCTGCTCCCGTCATGGTGGACGGCAGGCGACGTTGGGTCGAATACGAGGAGCTCGACGTCGACACCGAGGACTTCGAGGAGGTCGGTGCGGCCGCCTCGGCGGCCGGGCTCGAGAGGACGGGAACCGTCGGCTGCGCCACAGCCCGCCTGCTCTCCCAGCCCACCCTGGTGGACTTCGCCACTGCGTGGTTCCGCCAGCACCGGGCTTGAGGGTCACCGCCCGGCATGAACTGCGCAACCTCAGTTCCGGCCGCGCTGGAGCCACTGCGGAAATGCATCGATGGTCCGACGGTCCGACAGCACCATCACGAAGGCGTGGGGCGCCTGCGCCCGGGCCTCGGCAGGAACCTCATCGTGGAAGCGGTGGTGGGTTCGCCATGACCAGAGCACCACGTTGCGGTCGGCATCGGTCGACACCAGGTTTCGGAGCGACTCACGGTTCCCGTTCCACAGTTCGGCTCTCGTGGCTCCCCGGGTGAGCGTCCGCCTCACCAGCTGGACCATGACCCGCCAGCGCGGCAGGTCGATCACCGCGATCACCTGAGCGCGCGCCCACACGAGGTCCCGTACCTGGCGGTAGTTGCCTTCGACGACCCACCCCGGCCCGTCTGTCACTTCGGCCACGTCGGCCCGGAACTCGTCGATCGGCCGCACTGTCCAACCCGGCTGATGGAACAGCCCGTCGAGCTCGATGTGGGGAACGCCGAGCCGGGCGGCGATAGCTGAGGCCAACGTCGTTTTCCCGCTGCCCGACGCGCCGTGCACGGCGATCCGGCTTGGTCGTGCCCCGTCGGCGGCCGGGTTCACATCGAGGGTCGGACGTCCGGCCGGTTGGCCGACGTCACAGACAGCGTCTCGGCCAGATGGTCCACCAGGCCCCGGCACCCGGCCTCGACCAGGTCGAGGCACTGCTCGAAGTCCGCATCATCGCCGTAGTAGGGATCGGGCACATCCGGGGCACCTCCGGCCCGGGGGTCGAAGCTGCGCATCATCACCAGGACGTCGTCGTAGCGGTAGTCGCCCGCCCTCGCCAGCGCCATGCTGACCAACGTCTGGCGATGGCCGCGGTCCATGCACACCACGAGACCCACTCCGGGCAGCCAGGCCGTGTCGAAGGCCTGGGCCCGGTGGCCGTGGTCGACATACCCCCCACGCTCGAGGGCGGCTCGGGCCCGGGGGTCCATCGGTTCACCGGCATGCCAGCCACCGGTGCCAGCGCTCGACACCACCACCGCGTCGGCCAGGACGGTGCCGTCGGCCAGGACTCGCTCGGCGGCCAGATGCCGGAGCACCACATCACCCATGGGCGACCGGCAGATGTTGCCGGTGCACACGAAGACCACCCGGTGGGGCCCTGAGGCGCTCAGTCCGGTGTTGCTCCGCGTCATCGAGCCATTCTGCCCCGCCCGCGCCAGCACACGCGCCAGAGCCCGCGCCCGGCACCGGATCGGCACCCGAGGGCCCCCGTCCCGATACGGTGGCGCCACGAGCGGTGGGCGGGTGCCTGCCGACAACCAGTGGAGGACCGATGAGTGACACGTCTGGGAGCCAGCCCGCCCAGCAGATGGGCCATGGGGTCAAACAGCGGGATCTGATCCGCATGACCGAGGAGGAGATCGATGCCTTCCTCCACGAGCGGCGGCCGATGACCATGTGCACGGTCAACCACGACGGCTCCATCCACGCCGTGGCCATGTGGTACGGCTTCGTCGACGGGACCATCGCTATCGAGACCAAGGCGAAAGCCCAGAAGTCGGTCAACCTCGGACGGGACAGCCGGATCACCTGCATGATGGAAGACGGCGACTACTACGAAGAGTTGCGTGGGGTCGAACTAGTGGGTCGGGCCGAGATGGTGGACGACCCCGACAAGATCTGGAAACTGGGTGTCAACCTCTTCGAGCGCTACTACGGGGCCTACTCCGAGGAACTGCGCCCCTTCGTCGAAACCATGCTCAACAAGCGCATCGTGGCCAAGATCAACGTGGTGCGGACAGTGTCGTGGGACCACCGCAAGCTCGGCCTCCCATCGACCAAGCCGGCCTGAAGGTCGCCATGGCCCACACCATGAGTGACGACCAAGTGGCTGCCTTCTTCGACTCCTTGCCCGCCCGCACCGCCAAGCTGGCCACTGTCCGGGCTGACGGTCGGCCGCACATTGCACCGATCTGGTACATCGTGGATCATTCGACCTCTGGCCCCGACTCCCCCATCGGAGACATCGTGTTCAACACAGCGGTGGCAACGGTGAAGGGAAGCAATCTCACCCGCGATCCCCGTGTTGCGCTGTGCATCGATGACGACACCCCACCGTTCACGTTCGCCATCGTCGAGGGGACCGTCACCGTCACCGAGGACCCTGTGGAACTCGTGCACTGGGCAACGGCTATCGGTGGGCGCTACATGGGTGCCGACCAGGCCGAGGCATACGGTCGGCGCAACGGCGTGCCCGGTGAACTCGTCGTCCGACTGCGCCCCAACCAGATCACTGCCCGAGCCCGGGTGGCCGATTGACCGACGAACCAGGCTGGTACTGCTACCGAGCGGTACCAGCGCTGGCCGAGTGGGACGGGACGGCATGGACGGGTAGCACCCACGCCTCGTTGGGCTCCCCGGTACTTCCTGGTCCGCCCAAGCCATTCGCCTTCCTCCGCCAGTCCTGGGTCTGGTGGATGGTGGCCGGCCAGGCCCTCGTCATCCCCCCGGCCGTGGTCAGCGGCGTCACCGGCAACGCGCTGTGGTCGTGGCTGTCCATCGTGGGCTATGTCGCCATGCTGATCGGCGCGGTGCAGGTGATGATCCGCCATCTGCCCGTCGGGCGGCTCACCGGCCTGCCCTCCCTCACCCTGATCGGCATCGCGGGCGGGGTCCTGGGCTTTGCCATCGCCGTCGGTCTCGAGCTGGTGGTGGACCACAGTTTCGGCGTGACGACCGTCCTGTGGTCGACCGGCCCGATCGAAGAAGGGGCCAAACTCCTGGTGCCAGTAGCGCTTCTCGTCTTCGGTTCCTCCCGGTTCACG
>JAYVYR010000014.1:0-16796 GCA_043784065.1 Acidimicrobiaceae bacterium | reverse complement strand
GCCGGAATGGGCATGACCATGCAGATCATGATCCTGGCCACCCAGAACGCCGTGCCGGCCGACTCGATCGGCACGGGCACGGCGGCCGTGACCTTCTTCCGTTCGCTCGGCGGCGCTTTCGGCTCCTCGCTGTTCGGGGCCATCTTCATCGCCGGCCTGAGCCATTGGATCCCGGTGCTGGTACCTGGTGCGGCCGCCGCCGGCATCCACGTCCATCGAAACTTCGCCATGACACCGGCCGAAATTCATTCATTCCCACCCCACGTCCAGTACGGAATCCTGGACGCGTTCGTACGATCGCTCCACACCGTGTTCCTGGTCGGTGTGCCGATCGCCTTAGGGATGTTCGTGGCCGCCCTCTTCCTCAAGCAGCTACCGCTGCGGTCGTCGTCGGGCCTCGAGCGGCCGAGTGAGGACCTGGCCATGTCGATGGGCGAGGTCGGATCGGCGGACGCCGAGTTGGGTGCCACCGAGTCCACCGATGACGCCCACGGCCGCGGGCTGCAGGTCAGCTGAACGGAGCGGCGGCGGCGTCCCGAGTTCCCGGATAGACAGGGGGTATGGACCTCCGCATCTTTACCGAACCCCAGCAGGGTGCCACCTATGACGACCTGCTGGCTGTAGCGCAGGCCGCCGAGCAGCTCGGCTTCAGCGCCTTCTTCCGCAGCGACCACTACCTGGTCATGGGGCCGTCCGATGGTCTGCCCGGCCCGACCGACGCCTGGATCACGCTGGCCGGCATCGCCCGCGAGACGAGCACCATCCGCCTCGGCACCCTGATGACGGCCGGCACCTTTCGCTTGCCCGGGCCACTCGCCATAACCGTGGCCCAGGTCGACGCCATGAGTGGGGGCCGGATCGAACTGGGCATCGGCACAGGTTGGTATGACGCCGAGCACACCGCCTACGGCATCCCATTCCCGTCGTTGGGTGAGCGTTTCGAGCGTTTCGAAGAGCAGTTGGCCATCATTACCGGGCTGTGGTCGACACCGGCCGGCCAGCCCTACTCTTTCGCCGGCAGCCACTACTCGCTGGCCGACTGTCCGGCGCTGCCGAAACCCGTGCAACGCCCCTTCCCCCCGATCATCATCGGCGGGGGCGGACCGAAGCGCACACCCCGCCTGGCCGCCACCCATGCCGCCGAGTTCAACATCGGCTTCGCCTCCCCTGAGGACTCGGCCGCGACGTTCGAGGTCGTCCGAGATGCCTGTTGGACCCTGGGCCGCGATCCGGCATCACTGGACCTTTCGGTGGCCCAGGTCGTGTGCTGTGGAACTTCGGAGGCGGACATCAGCCGTCGGGCCGCGGCAATCGGCAGGAAGGTCGACGAGCTGCGCACCAATGGGCTGTGCGGCACTCCGGACGAGTTGGTGGACAAACTCGGTCGGTTCGCCGATGTCGGCACGTCCCGGGCCTACCTGCAGATGCTGGATGTCTCCGACTTCGACCACCTGACCCTGCTGGGCGAGGAGGTCCTGCCCCAGGTGGCCAGCCTGTAGTCGAACGGTCAGCTGGCCAAACGATCAGGTGACTGGTTCCATGCCCCAGCGCTCCGCTACCAGGGTGAGCGACCGCGCCCTGGTGTCGAGCGAGTGGGCCCGGGTCGACAGCATCAGCTCATCGGCACCTGTGCGCTCCACCAGGGCCGTGAGCCTGCGGTGGACGGCGTCCGGGTCGCCCACCGCATGGTCGACGGTGACCGCCTCGACCACCGCCCGCTCGTCAGGCGTATACGGGTAGGCGGCGGCCTCCTCGGGGGAGACGACCGGTGACGGTGTGCCCTTGCGGAGCTGGAGCATGGACAGGCGCGATGGGCCGGCAAGGTAGTCGGCCTCCTCGTCGGTATCGGCGCACAGCACCGAGGTAGCCACCATCACGTACGGGTCGGCCAGTAGTCCGGTTCGCTGGAAGTTGGCCCGGTACAGGGCGATGGCCTCGTCGACCAGCGCAGGGGCGAAGTGGAAGGCGAAGCTGAACGGCAGGCCAAGCATCCCGGCCAGTCGGGCGCTGAAGGTGGACGAGCCGAGCAGCCAGATCTGGGGTAGGTAGCCGCGCCCCGGCACCGGTGCCGGAGTGGTCGGCGGTCCTCCATCGTCGATCAGATAGTTGATCAGCTCCACCACGTCGTCCGGAAAATGCTCGGCACCCAGATCAGCGCTCCGCCTGAGGGCCCTGGCAGTGGCAGGGTCGGTACCCGGGGCCCGACCCAGTCCGAGGTCGATGCGTCCTGGATGGAGGGCCTCCAGCGTGGCGAACTGCTCGGCCACGACCAGGGGCGCGTGGTTGGGCAGCATCACCCCACCAGCTCCGACTCGCAGGGTGGACGTGGCATCGGCCAGGTGGCCGATGAGGACAGCCGGGGCCGAACTGGCCACCGCCGGCATGCCGTGGTGCTCGGCCACCCACATCCGGTGGTACCCGAGTGACTCGACAATTCGTGCCAGGCGGGTCGTATCGGCCAGGGCGTCAGCGGGGGTGGCATCCTTGGCCACGGTGGCCAGATCGAGCACGGAAAGTGTGGTCATGACCAGTTCAACACCGGTCCGGGGCCGATCCTTCCGCCGGAGCGGTCCGTTGTGCGGCAACGTCCGCCCATCCAGCTCGTTCGGTCACTCCTTGATGACGATCCCCTCGATCTTCTCGAGTGTCTTCTGGATACTCTCCGCATTCTGTTTGGCCACCGGCCCGAGCCGAAGCATCGCCCTCTGATGGTCCTGGCTGATATCCCAGCTTTCACGGACCAGCGTCCCGCCCGCGACCGGCTCGAGCTCATAGCGCCAGATGCGGCCTCCGACGAACTTGCCGATGAATCCGCGGAAGTTGGTCTGCCAGGCGATCCGGCGGTCCTCCTCGAACTCAATGACGGTGTTGACCGTCGAGTAGCCGAATCCCATCTTCATGGACATGCCGAACGTGGATCCCAACTCGAGCTTCTGCGGTGCCCCGGGCTTGACGTCACGTACGAGGCCCGACCCGTCGATCTCGTGGTGTCGGGATGCATCGGCCACCAGGTCGAAGATAGCTGCCGGTCCGGCCGGAATACACCGTTCCCCTGAAACGACGTTGCCCTCCATGCGATCCTCCACTCGGTCGTCCTTTGACACCCTTGCACAAGGTCGAGCCTACGCCCCGTGCCTGCGTGTGCTGCGTGTGCTGCGTGTGCTGCCGAGCTGGCATCATCGGTGGGTGCCGAGCTGGCATCATCGGTGGGTGCCGACGACTTCGCTGACCGCAGCCGTGTCGGAATTGGGTGCCTGTGATCCTGTACTTGCCGGCCTGATCGAGCGGCACGGCCCACCGCCGGCCCGCCGGCGGATTCCCACGACCGAGCGCTTCGACCACCTGGCCGGAAACATCGTCTACCAGCAGCTGGCGGGCAAGGCTGCTGCCTCAATCCACAATCGGATGATCGAGGCACTATGCGGCGAAGTGACGGCCGAGCGTGTCCTGGCCACACCGGAGCCGGTGCTACGAGCCTGCGGGCTGAGCGGAGCGAAGACGGCGTCGCTGCTCGACCTGGCCGACAAGGTGGCTTCCGGCGCGGTGGCCCTGGACCGGATCGGCCGTCTGTCGGATGCCGAAGTGGTCGCCCACCTGACACTGGTTCGGGGCATAGGGCCGTGGACGGCGCAGATGTTCCTGATGAGCACCTTGAGCCGACTCGATGTGTGGCCGATCGGCGACTACGGGGTCCGGGCCGGCTACGCCAAGGCATGGTCGCTCGACGTCATTCCGGACCCGAAGGTGCTCGACGTCCTGGGCGAGCCCTTTCGTCCCTACCGCAGCCTGGTGGCCTGGTACTGCTGGCGGGCCGCCGACGACAAGTAGCCCCGGTCCCGAGGAATGTGTCAGTCGCCCGCCTGCAGAGCGCGGCAGATGTCGGCGAAGTGACCGGGGTCGGGACGACGGGTGCACTCGAGGCTGACGGTATCGGCAATTCCACCGACCTTGGCCCGGATGCGGCCGGCGATCTCGTCGCGACGCCCCACGATGGCGACCGACTCGACCATCTCGTCGGTGACCAGCTCGGCCATGTCGTCCCACCGCCCCTCCTTCGACAGCGCGTTCAACCGGGGGTGGAGCCCTTCCCACCCGTTGCACTCGAGGACCCGGGCATAGGCAGGCGTCGACCCGTAGAAGGCGAGCTGGCCCCGCACAGTGGCGATGGCCTCGTCGAGCTCAGCCCCGGAGTCGCCGGTGGCGATCATGGTCACCACGGTCACGTCGAACTCGGACCGTTGACGACCGGCGGTGCGGAGCCCGTCATCGATTGCGGGAAGGGTGATCTGCTCGAGCGATTCCCGGGTGGCGAACGGGTGGACGAGGATGCCGTCGCCTACCTCGGCGGCCACGCGGGTGAGGTGGGGCCCGACCCCTCCGAGGAGTATCCGTGGTCGTCCGAACAGGGCCGGCCCCGGGTCGAAGGCCGGGGGCATCAGGGTGTGGGTGTAGAACTCGCCCCTGAAGTCGAGCGGGGCGATGCCGTCCCACGCGTCCCAGATGGCCTGGATGGCCAGCACCATCTCGCGCAGACGGGCCGCTGGTCGGGACCACGGCATCGAGTAGCGCCGCTCGATGTGGGGCCGCACCTGGGTTCCGAGCCCCAAGGTGAACCGCCCGGCCGACGCGTCCTGCAGGTCCCGCCCGATGGTGGCCAGCAACATCGGAGTGCGGGCGAAGGCGATGGCGATGGCCGTGCCCAACCGCAGGGTGGTGGTGCGGTCGGCTGCCAATACCAGGGGAAGGAACGGGTCGTGACGGGTCTCGTAGGTGCAGGCGCCGTCGAATCCGGCGGCTTCCAACTCGGCGAACTGCTCGCCGGCGGCGGCCAGTTCAGGCACCGGGACAGTGGTGAGGACGTGCACGCCTCTCCTCAGCCTGTGAATCCGGCGGTCAGTGTGGTGAACAGGTGGTCGGCCTGGACGATGCCGCTGCACATGTCGCCCGGGGCGGTGCCGACCGGGCACGACCGGTCGCGGTTGACCGCCCAGAAAGTGAGCCGGCCCAGGTGGTGTGTCCCGGCGTAAGTGACCATGGTTCGGTAGTCGGCGGCACCTACCGTCTCGTTGGCCTGGTCGGTTTGCCCGTTCATGGTGGAGATGCCCATATGGGCGTAGGCCGTGGTCGAATCCATACCGGAGTTGGCCAACAGGGCGGCATGCAGTCCTTCGGCGGCGGTCACGCTGGCCGCCCCCATAGCTGTCACCGGAACTCCGAAGTCGAACGGCATGATTGTCCAGGCGTAGGGAACAAACCCGACCGAAGCGGCTTCGGCCAGCAAGCTCCTGCCGGTGGCGTCGGGCCCGGCGGGCGTGCTGGAGAAGGTGACGCTGATCTCGACAGTCGGGTGGGTCAGCTGGACCAGGCGCAGTGCAGCCATAACCCGCGACCGGGTGCTGGCATTGGTGAACTCTGTGTGTTCGATGTCGACATCGATGGCATGGAGCCCATACGCGTCGATCACCTGACCATAGGCAGCGGCCAGTGCAGTTGCCGTCTTGCAGACGGTCCCCAGTTTGCGGCCCGACCATCCGCCGAAGGACGCCGATACGTCGCCACCAGCTGCGCGGATGACGGCGATGGAAGTTGCGTCGCTACCTCCGAGGAGGGGCCGGTTCCCGTCCCACCTCGGCGTGCACCCCCGGCCGGCAAGTACGAAAGCAAGGGTGAAGGCGCGAATTCCGGTGGCCGACATGATGGCGGTCGGGTCCGGCGGGTTGCCCCAGCCGAGGTACAGGTAGGGGGCGGCTCGGCTCACCGGGGTCGGTGCAGCGCTGACGCCGGCGATCGGCACCAGCGCTGCACCCAGGGCACTGAGGCACAGCGCGACGGTCGTCAACGCGCGCCGCACCCGCTGTCGTCCCTGCTGTGCGCGATGGTGGACTCTGTCACTCATGTTGCCACCTCCGGTCGAAGGAAGTCCCCGACCACCGCAGAACCTATCCGGACGGGACGGCCCACTGCCCTGTCGCAATTCCGCTAGTCACGAGACTCACTGTCGGTCAGACTCGGTAGGTGCTCGACGATCCGGCCCGCTGCTACCTTGCCGTGCAGTCGGGCGACCCGCGATTCGACGGTTGGTTCGTGACCGCCGTGACCTCGACCGGGATCTACTGCCGGCCGAGCTGCCCGGCCCGGACCCCGCTGCGCCGCAATGTCCGTTTCCTCCCTACCGCAGCCGCCGCCCAGCGGGCCGGCTTCCGGGCATGCAAGCGCTGCCGGCCCGATGCCACCCCGGGGTCGCCCGAGTGGGACGTCCGGGCCGATGTGGTCGGTCGGGCCATGCGGCTGATCGCCGACGGCACCATCGACCGCTCGGGGGTGCCCGGCCTGGCTGCCGCGCTCGGGTACAGCGTCCGCCAACTCGAGCGCCTGCTGCTGACTGAAGTCGGTGCTGGACCGGTCGCCCTGGCCCGGGCTCAACGGGCCCAGACCGCTCGGATCCTGATCGAAACCACGTCGCTGCCCATGGCCGAGGTGGCCTTCGGCGCCGGTTTCGCCAGCATCCGTCAATTCAACGACACCGTCCGGGCCGTGTTCGGGATTGCGCCGACTGCGTTGCGCTCCGGGCGCACCGCCGGGTGCGCTAGTCAGGGAGTCCTGGGGGAACTGACCGTCCGCCTCCCGTTCCGCAGGCCGTTGACTCCGGACAATCTGTTCGGACACCTGGCCGCCACCGCCGTGCCCGGGGTGGAGGAGGTAGTCGGCACCACCTACCGCCGCACCCTCCGGCTGGCCCACGGCCCCGGCATCGTGGCGTTGACTCCGACCCCGGACCACATCGCCTGTCAGGTAGTCCTCGCTGACGTGGCCGATCTCACGACGGCTGTCGCCCGGTGCCGGCGCCTGCTCGACCTCGACGCCGACCCCGAGGCGGTCGACCGCGTGCTGGGCGCCGACCCCGTCCTGGCTCCACTAGTGGCGAGAGCTCCCGGTCGCCGCGTACCCCGCACGGTGGATGGCCCCGAGTTCGCCGTCCGGGCTGTACTCGGTCAGCAGGTGTCGACGGCGGCGGCCCGGACCGCGGCGGGTGCTCTGGTGGCCGCCCATGGCGAGCTGGTCGACGACGCCGGCGGCGGGCTCACCCATCTCTTCCCGACGCCTGACCAGCTGGAGGCGGTGGCACCGGCGCTTCCCGGGGGTCGGTCCCGGACGCTCGTCGGCTTGGTGGAGGCACTGGTGTCGGGCCGTCTCGACCTCGGACCCGGGAGCGACAGGGCCGAGGCGAGGCGGGTTCTGGCCGGACTTCCCGGCGTCGGTCCGTGGACGGTGGAGATGGTCGCCATGCGGGCCCTCGGGGACCCGGACGCGTTCTGTGTGGGCGACCTCGGCGTGCGACGGGTGGCCACCAATCTCGGACTGGGGTCGACCCCGTCGGCACTGCGGAAGCGGTCCGGGCCATGGCGGCCATGGCGGGCCTACGCCGTCCAGCACCTGTGGGCCACCTCTGACCATCCGATCAACGCGTGGCCTCCAAGGGACGTCACAACCGGCGATCCCACCACCCTTGCCGTACGCCGGGCAACCGCCCGGATCCCCAGACACGAAGGAGCCCGCCCATGCCTGATTCCTCCGCCCCCAACTGCGTGACCACCGTCGACAGCCCCGTCGGGCGGCTGACGTTGACGTCGCGGGACGGACACCTCACCCATCTGGAGATGGAGGATCAGGCCCACGCCACCCCGGCCCCGCCGGGCAGCGTGCGCGACGACGGCGAGTTCACCCAGGTGGTGAGCCAACTCGGTGAGTACTTTGCTGGGAAACGCACCAGCTTCGACGTTCCCATGGCCCTCGAGGGCACCGACTTCCAGCTCCGGGTGTGGTCGCAGCTGCGCTCCATCCCCTATGGCGAGACGATCAGCTATGGCGAACTGGCCCGTCGGGTCGGCAACCCGAAGGCGTCGCGGGCCGTCGGGTCGGCCAACGGGCGCAACCCGATCGCCATCTTCGTGCCCTGCCACCGGGTCATCGCCGGCGACGGTTCGCTGGGTGGCTACGGCGGCGGGCTCGACCGCAAGGCGGTCCTCCTGGATCTGGAGCGGTCCGGGCGGAGCTGATACCCGAATGGCATCCCCGCGGGCCGCCGTAGTGTTGGCCTCGATGCCGGACCACCCCGATGCCCACGGACAGCTATCACCCGATACTGGCGGCACGGTGGCCGTTATCGTCGTCGACCACGGAACCCGCCGCGCCGAGGCGAACGCCGGCTTCGAATCGTTCGTGCGGGCCTCGGCCGATCGGCTGCCCTACCCCATAGTCGAGCCGGCCCACATGGAACTGGCCGAGCCGTCGATCGCCTCCGCCTTCGACCGCTGCGTGGCAGCGGGTGCCACCACGATCGCCATCGCCCCCTACTTTCTGGGGCCGGGCAATCATTGGGACCGGGATATTCCCGCGCTGGCCGAAGCTGCGGCCGCCGGCCACTCCGGGATCCGGTGGCTGGTGGCCGCCCCCCTCGGTCCTGACCCGCGGCTACTGGACCTCGTCGAGATCCGGCTCGCCCATTGCCTGGCCCACGTGGACGGCCGAGCCGACGAATGCTCCGCTTGTGCCGGAACGGGTCGGTGCATCCTCCGGTGAGCGACGTCGTAGTGGTGGGAGCCGGCATGGCCGGCCTCACGTGCGCGCTCGACCTGGTTCGGGCCGGGGTGGACTGCACCGTCGTCGACGGCTCTGACGGGGTGGGGGGTAGGGTCCGCACCGACGCCGTCGACGGCTTCCTCCTCGACCGCGGCTTCCAGATCCTGCTGTGCGCCTATCCCGAAGTACAGAAGCGTTTGGACCTGGACGGCCTCGAACTCCGCCCGTTCGCTCCGGGTGCGGTGGTGCACCTCGACGACGGGTTCCACTCATTGGGCGACCCCCTCCGCCGACCGTCCCAGCTTCCGGCGACCCTTGTCGCCCCGGTAGGCACCCTGGGCGACAAACTCCGGCTGGCCCGCCTCGTGCTGGCCGACCGGATCCGACCGGTAGGAGAGATCCTGCGGGGCCCGGACGTCACCACTCGGGAGCGCCTCGAGGGCCTCGGTTTCAGCTCGCGGATGGTGCGATCGTTCTGGCTGCCGCTGTTCGCCGGCATCCAGCTCGACCCCGACCTCGAGGTGTCCAGTAGGCGGTTCGACCTGATTCTTCGCATGCTGGCCTCCGGCCCAACTGCGGTGCCAGCCGGCGGCATGGGAGCCGTGCCGGGGCAGTTGGCCTCCGCCCTACCCCATGGCACGGTCCGCCTCGGAGCCCGGGTCGAGAGGCTGGAAGGGACCATGGTCGTGTTCCAGAGCGGCGAAGTACTGCCGGCGCGGGCCGTCGTCGTGGCCACAGATGGTCCCGAGGCCCACCGGCTCCTCGGACCGATGGTCGCCGACCCCGGCTCCCGTGCCGCGGCCTGTTGCTGGTTCGCCACTACGGCCGCGCCGCTTCAGGGAACCACGCTGGCCCTCGAGGGCACGGGCGGCGGTCCGGTCCGCAACCTCGCCGTCCTGAGCGAGGTGGCCCCGTCCTACTCGCCGCCCGGCCGCAGCCTGGTGGCCGCAGCCGTCCCTGGGCCCGAGGCCCTCGAGCCCGGCCTGACGGGTCGGGTGATCGAGCAGTTGGCTGCATGGTTCGGCACGGCCACTGTCGATTGGGAACACCTGCGCACCGATGTCATCCCCCATGGGCAACCTCGTCAGGCGCCGCCGTTCGACCCTCGCCGTCGGGTCGACCTGGGCGGTGGGCGATTCGTCTGCGGCGACCATCGAGACACTGCATCACTGCAGGGTGCGATGTTCAGCGGCGGCCGAACGGCCTCGGCCGCAGTGCGCTACTTGGCCGGTTGACCGGCCGGGGGACTGGAGTCAGCCGCTGCAGCGGTCGCCGAGCCAGGGCTGCTGGCCGTCGAGCGAGAAGAGGGCCACGGCGACCGTGTCCTGCTCCGGCTTTGAGGCGTGGTTCGGCGGAACTCCGACCAAGAGCCCGAGACCGGCGGCGGAGGCGGCCGAATTCCAGGTGGGCTGGCTGAACTGAAAGGCCCCCATGTAGAGGCCATTGGGCGAGACGATGCCGTAGTTCCCGCCTGACTCAGCCTGGATGACGCAGTTGAGGAAGGAGTTGAGCGCCGGATCGGAGAGGTTCGGGTAGGGGTCGCCAGTGGTCGCACCGGAGGCCACCGTGGTTGGGGGAGTAGAGGTCCCAACGGAGGCCGCAATGGTGGCCGGAATGGTGGCCGGGGTGTTCGTGGCCACCGTGGCCACCGTGGCGAGCGAGGTCGAGGTCTTCGGAGTCCGGGCCACGGCCGTTGCCGCTGCACGGGCCTGGACCGTCTGCTGGGCGGCGACGGCGTTGGCCAACTGCCCGGTCAGGCCCGCCTGCTCAGCTCGAAGGGCGCCGGCGGCGGCATCGGCCTGGCCGAGATCGGCGGACTGGCGTGACTGGTCGAGGCGGTCCTGGCTCTGGCGGGCCTGCAGAGCGGCCTGTTGGGCCTGGAGTGCGTGCTGTGCGGTGTGGAGCTGAGCCACCTCGGCGGTGATGTTACCGACGGCCAGGCCGGCGTACTCACTGGCCGCCTGCGCCTGGGCCGTCCCCCCACCGAACAACGCCGTGTCCGTGCTCGACGAATGTGCCCCCGAGTCGATGTACGTAAGGATCGCCTGGTTCTGGACGATGTGGAGATGGCGGGCGATCGCTTGCTGGTCGGTAGCCAGTTGCTGGGTGATCTGGGCGATGGCCAGGGCATCCTCAGCCAGTTTGGCTGTCGCCACCGAAGTCTGCTGGCGGGCGGCGTCCACCTGGAGCTGTTCGAGGACCAGGCGCTGGGCGACTTCGCCAGCTTGGGCCCGCAGGCTTGAGACGGTATCGGCGCCCGCCGGACGTACCGCCGTCCCGAGGGGGAGAGCGGCGAGGAGGACGAGTACGGGGAGGACGAGGGCCCGGAATGTTCGACGGGCCGACCCCGCCACGTCTGGCCCCGTCACCGGGGTCGAACTGGCGCGATACACGAGATTCACATTTTACCGGTCGAGCACGGGGGGCGACAAGCCGACCCGGAACCCCTGGTCAGCGAGTCGCGTACGGCTCCGGATGCCAGCGGTGGGAAACGTGACCTTCGGCCCTGTGCGCCCCACCGAGGCTTCCGTTACGTTCGATTGGAGGATGTAGGAGGTACTCCGATGGCCGGCTACGACAACCAATTCATGCGCAATACCGATGCGCTGGCCTGGAACATGGAACATGACCCGGGGCTCCGGTCGACCATCGTCGGGGTGACGTGGCTCGGCTCCCGACCAGACTTCGCGGTGGTGTCCGCCCGTCTTGAGGAGGTCACCCGGGTGGTTCGGCGTTTTCGCCAGCGTCCCATCCGGCCGCCGGGCATCCTCACCACCCCACGCTGGATCGACTGCGATCTCGACCTCTCGCTGCATCTCCAGCGGATGGAGGCTCCCTATCCGTACACTCCGGCCACCGTGCTCGAGTTCGCCCGGACGGAGGCCATGACCGAGTTCGAGCCCTCCCGCCCGCTGTGGGCCGCCACCCTCGTCGAAGGCCTGGAGGGCGACCGGGCAGCCCTGGTGCTGAAGCTCCACCACTCATTGACCGATGGGGTGGGGGCGATCCAACTGGGCATGCTGCTGTACGAGACAACTCCCGAACCCGGCCCGGTGGGGACGACAGCCCGGCCCGACCAGGAGCCCGAGCCCAGTGCCACCGAACTCACCCGGGAGGCCGTGGTTCACTCGTTGCGTCGTTTGGCCTGGACGGCGCGCGACGGGGTCGCCCAGTTGGTCCCGCTGGCCTCGGCCGTGGTCCGCCACCCGGTGCGCTCGACCCTCGACGCCGTGGCCACGACCACCTCCCTCGGCCGCTTCGTCATGCCGGTGTCGGCGACGTTGTCGCCGATCATGACGGGTCGGAGCCTCGACCGGCATCTCGACCTTATCGAGGTCGACTTGGCCGAGCTGAAGGCGGTGGGTGCGGCAGTCGGCACCACCCTCAACGATGCCTTCGTTGCCTCGGTGACCGGTGGATTGCGCCGGTACCACGAACTGCACGGCGCGCCGGTGCGCGAACTTCGGGTGGCCATGCCTATCTCGCTACGTCGCCACGACGACCCCATCGGCGGCAACCGGATCACGCTCGAGCGGTTCACGATCCCGGTGAGTGAGGCTGACCCGGGCCCGCGGATCCGGATGACCGGCTGGCGGTGCCGGGCCGCCCGCTTCGAGGAGGCTGTCCCCCTGTCGGACGCAGTGGCCGGGTTGCTGAACCTGATGCCGGCCGGAGTCATCGGATCGATGCTCAAGCATGTCGACTTCGTGGCCAGCGACGTGCCGGGCGTGTCTGTCCCGCTCTTCCTGGCCGGTGCCCCGGTCACCGGTACCTACGCCTTCGGACCCACCACCGGGGCGGCGCTGAATGTGACGTTGGTCTCCTACCTCGGGATCTGCTGCGTGGGCTGCACCATCGACACAGCTGCCGTCCCCGACCCCGACGTACTCGTCGACTGCCTGCGCCAGGGGTTCGACGAGGTACTGGCCCTAGGGGGCAGCCTCCGACCGACCCGGTTACCCCTGGCGGACCCGACCGCGGTGGCAGATCATCCCATCCCTCCGGCGCTGCGGGCGGTGCGCTGAGCCGGGGGGATGGGTCTTAGGCCCCGATTAACTCGGTCGGCCCCGTTCCAGATTGGTCGCTGACCACCGGAGCGACCACCCAGCGGAATGCCTGGCCGAGCAGGCGAGCCGAGGGGCGAACGGCGAGGAGGTCGCCGGCAGGCACCGTCGGAAGCCGCAGCTGGCGACGGGCCCAGCCCGGCATGACGCCCTGGGCGGCCCCGACCAGTAGACCGTAGGTGCCCACCTCGTGTGGCCATCGGCCCACGCCCCGAAGTACGAAATTGCGGGCGGCGCGCGCCTCGGTCGTGAGTCGCAGCTTCGGTCGCACGTCGGAGAAGTAGGCGTCGAGTTCAACCGTCGACCGAGGTACGTCCACCGCGCCGAGAGCGACGGCTACCTTGGCCATCTGGGTCAGATACTCATCGGCTTCCAGGTGGGAGGGGGTGATCGGGGCGTAGACCCGGGAGGCCGCAAGAAAGCTCGAGACCTCAGCGACGTGCACCCAGGTAAGGAGATCGGGGTCGGCTGCCGAATAGGAGCGCCCGTCTGAGGCCATGCCCTTCACCCGCACGTGGACCTTGCGCACACGCTCAATGGCGGCATGGGCCTCGTCGACGGTACCGAACGTCGTCGTACCGAGGAACATCGCCGTCCGCTCAAGGCGTCCCAATGGGTCCTGGCGGTAGTTGGAGTGCTGGGCCACGCCGGCCATGGCAAGCGGGTGGAGCATCTGGAAGAGCAGAGCCGACAGCCCACCGATGAGCATGGAAGGGAGGTCGCCGTGGATGCGCCGGACTACCGAGTCCGGCGCGAAGTAGGCGATGTCAGGGTCGAGGCAGGGCGGCGGGGGCTGACGCGTCATGCCCATCGAGCGCCGGACCTGGATAAGTGCCTGGCCACGCACATGCTCGACGCCACGTTCGGTCAGCGCCCGGCCCAGAGCGTGCGCTTCGAGGATCTGAGCACGGGTGTCCATAGGTGTCGACCTTACCAACGGGCCTGGTCGGGGCGACCGCAGCGGCGGTGGAACTAGCCGGTGACAGAAAAAAAGGGAGACCGACGATTCCCGGATGCGGTGCGCTCTGTGATGGAAGTGCACCCACGTGTCACCCGTCTCGAAATCCGCTCGACGACGGTGTGCACTCCGCTCCCTATCCCGCCTGGTGACGATCGGCCAGGCTCAACTGTTGCCCGTAGGCACCATTCGTGAGACCCCGGTCATCGGATCGACCTCCAGGCCACCGGCCGCTGACACCAGCTGGCCCGGCGAAGCATGTTGCAGCAGGTCCGGGCACCGCGCCCCGGTGCCGCCCGAGGCATCGGCGTCGGCCTCGCGACCGAGGGCCACCACCTCGTCGAGGAGCGCCCGAGCGTCCGTTCCGAGGAGCGAGAGGTCGTCCGACACCAGTGCTATACCGCCTGATACCCCGACGGCGTGGGCCCACGTACGGGCAGCCGCCGGAGTGAGCCCTGTGTCCTCGGTCCGGAGCATCAGGCAGTCGGGGTCGTTGAGCCACAATCGACGGTGCATGAACGATCGCGTGAGCGTATTGGTGAAGGCATGGGCGGTGGCGGGCTGGACGCCGAGGTAGCCGGCCACCATCTCGTCGGCAGGGTCCAACGACCAGACCGGTGCCACGTCGGGACCGATGCGGTTGGCGTCGACCAGTCCGACCACGTTGGACAACGGGGCGCCGCACCCGAGGAGGAAGGCGTCGTCGCCCGCGCCGCGTCGGAAAGCTGCGAACCCGGCTCGCACTCGTTCGGCCGGGGTCAAGGTGGGGTTGACGTAGCCGCCGTCCACACTGGGGGAGAAGGTGAAGTCCAACTTCAGGTAGGGGAAGCCGGCGTCGACCACGGCTGCGGCCACCATTTCCAGATGGGCAGCGACCTCAGGATGTGTGGTGTCCAGCCCGTACATGAGGCCGTCCTCCCCCCCGCCCCACGGCGGGTTCCACCAGGTGCGCAGTGGCCCGGTGTCGACCCCGTCGACCCGGTGCCGGGCGATCCAGTCAGGGTGCTGGCGGGCCACCCTCGAGTCGGGGGCGACCAGGAAGGGAGCGAGCCACAGGCCTGGCGTCTGACCCGTCGCAGCAATGGATGCGGCAAGGGCAGCCAGGTCGGACGGGAACCGGTCGTTGGTGTCCAACCAGTCGCCGATGGACGCCTGGTAGCCATCATCGATTTGGAACACGTCGAAGGGCCACCGGTCGGCGAGGGCAAGGTTGGCGGTGATATCCCTCTCGTTGACGTCGTGGAAGTACTGGTACCAGCTGCACCATCCGACCTGGAACGGCGCGGTGACCCGGGCGTCCCCGACCTGCCCCGCCCGTGCAGCCCACTGTTCGAGGAGGAGGGACACGCCGCCGGCGGGGCCGTCGGCGATGACCACCCTATGGAGGGGCCGGAGTCCGCCCGGTGGGAGTTCGGCATCGCCCAGAAACGCCTCGACCCGTACCTCGGGGCCATCGTCGCTTAGGTGCAGGCGAAAGGTGCCGTCGTGTTCGGCACCGCTCTCGAATCCGAGCAGGACGGCGGCGTTGTCGGGACCCCAGCCGTCGGCCAGCACGGTTACCCACT
This sequence comes from Acidimicrobiaceae bacterium, assembly GCA_043784065.1. GTDB lineage: Bacteria > Actinomycetota > Acidimicrobiia > Acidimicrobiales > RAAP-2 > Bog-756. Next base: position 1,629 of record JAYVYR010000014.1, on the reverse strand, counting down.
CGGAGCGGAGCTCGCCCGGCCGCGCCCGTCGCTGGTCGGCATGGTGGACAGCCTGGAGGAATGGGAGGTCGGCTCGTAGGGAGGGATCGACATCCACACCGAGGACGGCTACCGACGACGGCGACCATGACTGGTAGCCGTGGCGGAACATGCGGACGGGCCCGCGGACGCCGGCCACGGCGTACACGAGAGCCACCGAACGAATGCGAACGGTGCTGTCACCCCGATTGGCCACCGACCAGTCGATACCGCTGTCGTGGAGCTCCATGGTCACCTCGACCGGACCAAGGCTGAATGCCCGGCCCGAACCTTCAAGGTCGCTGACCTCCACCCGGGTACCAATGGTGTCGGTCAGTTCGGCCTCGAGGCGGAGTGGGAGTACGTGCACGCCGCCAACCGTAGAACGGTCTAGAGGTCCTCTGCCCGGCCGACCTGAGCGTTCCGATCTCTCGAGCGGAACTCTCCGTCCGGACGTCGATCCGCCAGGCCGGGACGAGGGGACCCGCCACGAGGTTTCAACTGGCGGTCCGGGACGACTGGCTCTGGACGGGTCTCGCTCTGCTGCCCACGTCACGGACCGGCGACATCTCTCTCCAACCCGGAGTCCTCGGACAGGTCCTGTCCGTCGGCACCGGCCCGTCGGCAACCATGTGCGGCGCCCCCTTGCCGCTGCTCGGAACCGCCTACGAGCGGGGTGCCGTCGCATTGAGCTAGATCCCACGTTGGGCCGCACCGGTGCTGTCTGGTGCCACGGGCGATGGCAAGGACGCTCGGGCCGTACGGAGCTGAACACGTGCTGATCGACGCGGTTTCAACCGATGACAGGCCTACGCTTGCGGCAGGTCGCAGCCACGAGGTTGGATTGGAGCTGGACGGTGCACCCAGTTACTGCATGGAGGTGGCTCCCAACGGGACAGTCCGAAAACTCCTGGGAGCGCGTAGCGGTGTCGTGCCCCGGTCGGTGGCAAACGCCGTCGCGTCCCGACTGGTTGCGCTCGGTTTGTTGGGCCCAGACGGCGATGCCAACCGCACTTGGTCGGAAGCCTGACCTGGTCGGTAGCGGTTACTCCGAAGTCTCGACGATGAGCAGGTCGCAGGGCACTTTGCGTGAGACCTTGTTGGCGATCGGGCCGAGCAGGAAGCGGGCCGTGGACTGCATCCCCTTGGAACCCACGACCAACAGATCGGCACCCTGCTCGGTAGTGACTTGCAGGAGGACCTCGGACGGGTCGCCGGCTACTGCATGGTGTGACACGGTGCCGACGCCTTCCGCGCTGGCCTTCTCGCTGGCCTCCTTGGCCACGTTCTCAGCGCCGGAGTGGGCGGCGGCGACCCAGCTCGAGTCGAGTGAGATGCCGGCGGCGGCGACCCCAGCGGGAGCACGATTGTTATACGCGGTCACGATGACCAGCTCAGCGCCGACGGCCTTGGCGAGCGCCGTGGCCTTCGCCACCGCTCGCTCGGCGGTGGCCGAACCGTCGGTTCCGACGACGATCTTGGTGGGAATTCCACTACCCGACTGAACGCCCATGGGCCGACTCTCCAAGTTTCGTGTCTGCCCGCGCTTGTCGCGGGCACGTCATTCTTAGCCGACCTGTCGGTAGTCGTGCCGGGTCAGGCCGGAAGGTC
>JAYVYR010000013.1:0-16222 GCA_043784065.1 Acidimicrobiaceae bacterium | reverse complement strand
CGCCGACGCCACCCGGGCGGACAGACCACTCAGGTGGCGACCGGCTGGATCCCCGACTTGGCGAGGAGGAACCCCTTGCCCTGCGAGATGGTGCAGGTGATCCCGATCGGTGCCGACGCGCAGGTGAAAATCCCGTTACCGGTGGCCGAACCGTAAGGAAGGACCTTGGTCTCGAGTGCCGGATTGCCCAGCTCGCACGAGGTCCCCCGGCATTGTGTCAGGGTCCCGTCCGCGGTCATGGTCACCAGCATCGGCGGCGAGAACGACGCGCAGCGGACCTGGCTGCTCGGACTCTGGGCGATGAGACAGGCGAGATTCTTGGTGGGGGAGAGGAACGCCCCGTTGGTGGTGGCGAAAGCCAGTGGCAGGACGGTCGGGGCGCCCGTCGTGCTCGTCGTGCCCGGCAGTGTCGTGCTGGTCGAGCCGGCCGGCACGGTCGTCGTGGGCGCGGACGTCGACGGCGGCGACGTACTGGTTGACGACGTCGAGGAGCTGCCACATCCGGCGGCGGTCAGGACGGCCGCCAGGAAGCCGGCGGTCACGAGTCTTCGCGGGGTCAGGGTCATGCCAGCAGCCTGCCCTGAACGGCAGGGCCGGGCCAGAGGCACAGGACCCTGCCGGAGCATCTCAGAGGGCACCGGTCTCGACGAGGGTCTTGAGGTCAGCCAGCACCCGGGGCCACCCGTGCGTGATGAGCTGGATGATCTCGCCGTCGGGCAGCAGGTTGCCGTGGGTGACGGTCAGCTTCACTACGTCGCCGTCGGGCTCGAGGTCGAAGGTGGCCGTCGTGCGGGGCTCGGCGTCCGCTAGTTCCCGACGGGCTTCGTCGAACCCGATCTCGGCGGCCCACTCGGGAGAGAACGTGTGCCAGGTGAACGAGAGCCGTCGGGGCGGGTCGGCCACGAGCACGACCTGGTCGGGGCGGGCGATGGTCACCCCGTGGTGCGACCAGGTCATCGGTGCGCCCGCCGTCCACGCCGAGTCGATGACCGTCGCCTGCCACCACACGGTGGTGAAGGCCGGGTCGGTGAGGGCCTCCCATAGGCGTTCGGGGGAGGTGCGGATGTACGTCACGTAGCGGAACTCGGCCCGGTGGTCAGTCACGGGGTGGTCGTCCAGCGCTCGTCTCAAGTCGGTCAGTGCGTCGATGCGGGCCCGCTCGTAGCGGTGGATCCACCGCTCGGCGAGGTCGTTGATGGGTGCGGGGTTGAGGAAGTGCAGCTTGGTGCGACCCCGGCGGTCGGTGGTCACCAGCCCGGCCCTCTCCAGGATCCCCAAGTGCTTGGAGATGGCTTGGCGCGAGTGGTGCATCCCGACGCAGAGCCCGTTGAGGGTCTGCCCGTTGCGATCGTTCAGCGTGTCGAGTAACCGGCGCCGGGTCGGGTCGGCCAAGGCCCGGAAGGCGGCGTCCATGTCGCCCGCCCACGGCGCGCCGCCGGCGGCCGGGCCGATCGTCCCGGTGGGTTCAGCCCCAGGCATCGATGGGCACGTCGTTCGGGAAGGCCACGCTCGGCGCGCCCTCGAGGGACGCCTTCAGTCCGAGGAGGAAGTAGGCCCACTTGGTGCTGCAGTGGTGGAGGAACGGGACAGGCTCCTGGCAGCCCTCGTTGGTGAACATGAGGACGGTCTCGCCCTCGCCGGGGGAGACCTCGAAGGTGAACGGGGTGCCCACCCACGCGTCGGGGCCGGCTACGCACCGCCACACCACCCGCTCGTCGGGCACCGACTCAAGCACGTCCATCACCCCGGCCGGCTCGGTGCCGCCGAAGTAGAAGTCGAGTCTGCCGCCGGGGGAGGCGTCGCCCCGGGTGTCGGTGGTCCACCAGCCGGCCAGCCCGTCGACCGTGCCAACAGCGGCGAAGACTTCGGCGGGTGAGGCGCTGGTTCCGATGCGATGCCTGATTTCCGCCATGGTCGATCCTTTGATCCGACAGGACGGCGACCCCGTCCTGTCGGATCAGAATAGGCAACCTAATAGTTGCATGTCAAGAGGGTGGACCGAATGGCGCGCCGACCGGGGGCTCAGAGCAGGCCGTAGCCCCAGGGTCGGCCCGGGCCCGGGCCGCCCGGACAGGCGAAGGCGCCACTCCCGGTGTGGACCAGGTAGGTGGTCAGCGCGTCCTGGGCGGCCAGTCGGCGTTGGATGCGGACGAACTGTTCGGACGGGTCCTGCTGGAAGCAGACGAAGAACAGCCCGGCATCGAGCTCGCCGGTGGACGGGTCGACGCCGTCGACGAAGCTGTAGCCGCGCCGCAGGATGGTGGCCCCGTGGTTGGTCGACGGGGCGGCCGCCCGGATGTGGGACGAGTCCGGGATGCGGGGCGCCCCGAAGTCGTCGAGGGCCTTGAGGTCGACCGGGTCGTGCTCGCGAGCCGAACCGAGCGGTGCGCCACTGGTCTTGGCGCGGCCGATGGTGCGCTCCTGGTCGCCGAGGGTGCTTCGGTCCCAGGCCTCGAGGTGGACCCGGATCCGGCGTGCCACCAGGTAGGTCCCGCCCTGCATCCAAGACTGGTCGGCCGTACCGCCGACCCAGACGAACTTGTCCAGGGCCCCGGTGTCGGACGGGGCGATGTTGTCGGTGCCGTCCTTGAAGCCGAGCAGGTTGCGGGGGGTGGGCGACGCGCCGTCGGCCGCCGCCGCTGTCCGGCCGAACCCGAGCTGGAGGTGGCGGAGCGAGACGGTGCCGAAGCCGAGGCGGGTCAGGTTGTGGATGGCGTGGAAGGCCACCTGGGGGTCGTCGGCGCAGGCCTGGACGCACAGGTCGCCGCCCGAGCGGGCCGGGTCGAGTGCGTCCCCCGGGAAGGCCGGCAGGTCGATCAGAGACCTGGGGCGCCTGGCGGCGAGGCCGAAGCGCCCGTCGAAGAGCGACAGCCCGTACCCGACGGTCAAGGTGAGGCGGGAGGCCGGCAGATCGAGGGCCTCGCCGGTGTCGGCCGGGGGCGCGAACGAGCCCGACGGGCCGGCAACGACTCGTCCCCGGGTCATCTGCTCGGCGGCCCGGGTCCAGGTGACCAGCAGTTCGGCCAGTGCGGCCCGGTCGGTGCCGGTCACGTCGAAGGCGGCAAAGGCCATCCGGGCCTGCTGCGGAGTGGCGATCCCGCCTTGGTGCGCCCCGTGGAAGGGCTCGGTGGTCCAGGTGCCCGAGGTGGGGGTGTCGGCCGCAACCGTCCCCACCCCGGCGCCGGTTACGAGTGCGGCGGTGGCCAGCCCCGAGCCGGCCAGCATCTGGCGCCGCGAGAAGGCCCCGGGCCGACGGGGGGTCACGACGGCGCCCCGGCCGTGCCGTAGGGGGTGAGCTCGGCGACCAGGCGGGCCAAGGTGGTGGCTGTGGCGTCGAGCTGGCGGGTCAGGGCCAGCCGGCCGGCCGGTGTCACCGAGGTGTCGGTCGTGACGGTGGGCGGGCCCAGGGCGGCGATGGCGGTCGACGCCGAAGCGAACTCGCCGGCCACGGTGGCCGTCCGGGCCGGGTCGACCACGTGGGCCAGGGGCTGGACATCCTGGAACGCCTGCTGCGCCGCCTGCTCGGTGGCGACCACGTCGACCAGGCCGAAGTGGGAGGAGTGCTCCTGGCTCTCGGGCAGGGCGACGTCGGCCACCCAGTTGAGTTGGTCGACGGCCACGATCCCGACGGCCTCGGGGCCGAGGCGCTCGCGGGACAGCAGGTACTGGGCGACCGGGGCCTGGCCGGCCAGGGCGGCCACGTCGGCGGCCAGGGGGCCACCGGTCCACAGGTCGCGCTCGACGGCGTGCAGGCCGCCGAACGATTGGCCGGGCTGCACGTCGGTCTCGAGCTCGTCGAGGGTGGAAGCGTTGATGGAGTTGCCCGACTCGAGGGCCCGCACGGCGTCGTACTCGGCCTGGGCGACCAGCTCGTCGGCACGGGCGGCCGTCATGTCACCCCGGGCGGTGTCCGCCTGGAGGGCGGACACCGAGGCTACGAAGGCGGCGGCCGAGGTCTGGACCTGGGTGGCGAAGCCGCGTGTGGCGGCGTGGGCGAGTGCCGTGGTCGGAGCCGACGGGCTGCCGACGTCGGTGCCGTAGGGGGACGTGACCCCGGCCTCGGGACCGCTGACCGGGGCCGTGGAGGTCGTCGGCCGGGCGGCGGTCGTGCCCCCGCAGGCACTTGCCAGTGCGGCGAGGAGCGCCAGGGTGGCGAAGGTGGAGGTCCGGGGGGCGCGTCGGCCGCGGAGAGGAAGGGATGGGGGCGTCATGGTGGTTGTCGTCGATTTCCGGGCGCTCGGTGCCGGTCACAAGGGTAGGGGACTGCGGCCCGGGCGCGGCAGCGCCTGCCTGGTGGACAGTGGTGGGGACCGGTCGTGGCCCCGGTCGGCCACCTCCGCCCAGGTAGAGTGGGGGCATGTCGCCCAGCACCCCCTCTGGTTCACCGCGCCCGCGCACGCCCGGCGTCGGGTCCCGTTCCGCTACGGGTGGCCGCAGCGGAGGCTCGGGACGCTCCGCCGGCAAGGGGACGGGCTCGGGCAAAGGTAGCGGGGACTCCGGAGGCCGTCCCTCCGGCAAGGGGTCGGGCTCCGGCGCGGGCTCCGGATCCGGTCGACCCTCTGGCTCCGGTGCAGGTCGACCCTCCGGCTCCGGGTCGGGCAAACCGTCGGGCTCCGGCTACAGCCGGCCCTCCACGTCCGGGTCGAGCGCGTCCCGCCCGCCGAAGCGTGATGGCGCGCCGGGCGGCTACCAGGGCTCCCGCACCGGCTCCTCGTCGGGCTCCCGCCCGACCGGCCGTCCGCCGGCCCGTCGTGGTGCCACCGATGCCCCGGACCACGGCGACGATCGGGCGAACCGTGGCCAGATCTCCCGCAAGGGCTGGGGGAGCGTCACCCGGCGAGGCGCATCCATCGTCCGGGACGGCATCGACCACGGCCCCGACGACGACACCCCCGAGGGACGGCGGCGCTCGAAGAAGCGGACCGACGACTTCGTGGCCGAGGAGTTCGTCCGCGTCGACGACCGGTCCGGGGCCACGTCCGACCGGCTCCGCCCTCCGGCCCACCGCCCCGTGCGCGAACCCGACGAGCTGCCGGCCGATATCGCCCAGGAACTGGCCACCGCGGCCGGCCCCGACTGGAACTTCCTGCGGACTCGCATCACCGAACGCATGACAGCTGGTATCGGCGCCTACCAGCGCGAGCGTTACCGCGACGCTGCCCGAATACTGCGCACGGTTGTCGAGGCCGTACCCAATGCCGCCTCCGCCGTCGAGCTGTTGGGCCTGAGTCAGTACCACCAGGGGAACTGGAAGGCCGCCCTACCCAGTCTCGAGCAGTTCGGCACCCTTACCGGTTCGGTCGATCAGCACCCCGTCCGGATGGACTGCCATCGGGCCCTCGGCCGTCCGAAGCGGGTTGAGGCCCTGTTCAATGAACTCCGCGCCGGCTCGCCCGACACCGAGGTTCTGTCCGAGGGTCGCCTGGTCCTGGCCGGAACCCGTGCCGACCTCGGCGACCTCGAGGGTGCGGTTCGCCTGCTGGTCGACGCTGGGGCAGGGCGCCTGGTTCGCAACCCGTCGGAACGCCACCTGCGCCAGTGGTATGTGCTGGGCGATCTGTCCGAGCGATCCGGCGATATGGCGAAGGCCCGCGAGCTGTTCCTCCGGGTCCAGTCCGCCGACCCCGACGCATACGACGTGGCTGGTCGGCTCGAATCACTGGGCCCCTCTGTCCGACCTCGCCGGACGCCGAACAAGGGTCGCGGCGCACATTAGGCTCTGCGCCCATGAACCTCGAACAGTTGCTGGGTGACGAAGCAGACTCCCTGCTCAACCACACCGCTACCGCATTTCCGTCCGAGCACCTGACCTTGCCCGGGCCAGACGTGATCGACCACGTCTTCCGTGACTCGGATCGCCCGCCGACCGTGCTGCGAAACCTCGGGACGCTCTACAACACGGGCCGCTTGGCCGGCACCGGCTACGTCTCGATCCTCCCTGTCGACCAGGGAATCGAGCACTCGGCTGCCGCCAGCTTCGCGAAATTTCCGGCCTATTTCGACCCAGCGAAGCTGTGTGATCTGGCGATCGCCGCCGATTGCAATGCCATCGCCACCACCCTCGGGGGCCTCGGCATCGTGTCGCGGCGCTACGTCCACAAGATCCCGTTCATCGTGAAGCTGAACCACAACGACTTCCTCAACTATCCGAACACCTATGACCAGGTGATGTTCGCTTCCGTCGAACAAGCCGCTGACCTCGGCGCGGTAGGCGTGGGTGCCACCATCTACTTCGGGTCCGATGGTGCCGATCGCCAGATCATCGAGGTCTCGCGTGCGTTCGCCGAGGCCCACCGGCTCGGGATGTTCACCGTGCTTTGGTGCTACCTACGCAACCCGGCCTTCAAACAGGGCGACACCGACTACCACGTAGCTGCCGACCTCACCGGCCAGGCCAACCACCTCGGTGTGACCATCGAGGCCGACATCATCAAGCAGAAGCAGCCGGAGAACAACGGTGGCTACAACGCCGTGCAGTTCGGCAAGACCGACCCGCTGGTCTACAGCAAGCTGACCACCGACCACCCGATCGACCTGACTCGCTGGCAGGTGGTCAACTGCTACGCCGGGCGGATCCCGCTGATCAATTCCGGCGGTGAGTCCAAGGGGGCGGACGATCTGGCCCAGGCCGTCCGCACCGCGGTCATCAACAAGCGGGCCGGTGGCGCCGGCCTCATCGTCGGTCGAAAGGCGTTCCAGCGGCCCACCGAAGAGGGGGCCGACCTGATCCACGCCATCCAGGACGTCTACCTGGACACCCAGGTGTCCGTGGCCTGAGCTTGCAGTCCTGTGCCCTGCTCGACCGGCGCACGGCGGTAGTGTCAAAGGGGACCTGCTTCCATTCGGGGCACGGCCCATGCCCGGAGCCCCATGGGGCCCGGTACACAGGAGCGGTGCCGGGAGCCCGGCGCCCCGATGCGGTAGAGACTTACGAAGAGGAGCAAGGTGTCCGACACCACCACCGACTCGAAATCCCCCCACCTGATCGACCGCGTCGTCATTCGCTTCGCCGGTGACTCGGGTGATGGAATGCAGCTGGCGGGGGACCGCTTCACGACGTCGTCGGCACTGTTCGGCAACGACCTGGCCACATTTCCCGACTTCCCGGCGGAGATCCGGGCCCCGGCCGGCACTCTGGCCGGCGTGTCGGCCTTCCAGGTCCACATCTCGGACCATGACATCTCGACCCCGGGTGACTCGCCCAACGTGCTGGTCGCTATGAACCCGGCCGCACTACGCGCCAATGTGGACGCACTGCCCCAGGGTGCCACCATCATCGTGAACTCCGACGCCTTCGACGAGCGCAACCTGGCCAAGGCCGGTTACGGCGGCGACCCGTTGGCCGATGGATCGCTGTCCGCTTTTACCGTCTACGAGGTCCCCATGACCTCGATCACCACCGAGTCGTCGAAGGACCTCGGTGTCAAGCCACGCGACGCCGAGCGCTCCAAGAACTTCTTCGCTCTCGGCCTGATCAGCTGGCTGTACACCCGCCCGGTCGAACCGACGGTGCAGTGGATCGCGGAGAAGTACGCCGCTAAGGAACTGGTGCGCGAGGCCAACCTGCGGGCCTTCAAGGCCGGCTATCACTTCGGCGAGACGGCCGAGCTGTTCGAGTCCTCCTACGAGGTGAAGCCGGCCGTCCTGGCACCGGGGGAGTATGCCAACGTGACCGGGAACACTGCCGCCGCCTGGGGGCTCATTGCCGCCTCGCTGCGCAGCAGCCTGCCGCTGTTCCTGGGCACCTACCCGATCACTCCGGCCTCGGACATCCTCCACGAGCTGTCCAAGCACAAGCATTTCGGGGTTCGGACCTTCCAGGCCGAGGACGAGATCTCCGGCATCGGTGCCGCACTCGGTGCGGCCTTCGGGGGTGCCCTCGGCATCACCACCACCTCAGGTCCGGGCATCGACCTCAAGTCCGAGATGATGGGGCTGGCCATCAGCCTCGAGCTCCCATTGTTGATCATCGACATCCAGCGGGGCGGGCCGTCGACCGGGCTTCCGACCAAGACCGAGCAGGCCGATCTGCTGCACGCGATGTACGGCCGCCACGGCGAGGCGCCGATGCCGATCATCGCTGCCAAGACGCCGTCCCACTGCTTCGACGCCGTGTTCGAGGCGTGTCGGATCGCCGTCAAATACCGCACTCCAGTCATCTTGTTGTCCGACGGCTACCTGGCCAACGGGACCGAGCCGTGGAAGCTGCCCTCCCTCGAGGACCTCCCATCCATCGACCCCGATTTCGCCACCGGTCCGAACCACACCGAAGAAGACGGCACCGAAGTATTCTGGCCGTATCTACGCGATCCCGAGACCCTGGCCCGTCCCTGGGCCCCGCCCGGACTCGCCGGCCTTGAGCACCGTATCGGCGGACTTGAGAAGTCCGACGGCATCGGCAACGTCGCCTATGACGGAGCGAACCACGAAAAGATGACCCGCCTGCGGGCCGCCAAAGTGGCCGGCATCGCCGCTGACATTCCACCCACCGAGGTCGACCACGAAGAGGGTGCCGAGGTACTGGTCATCGGCTGGGGCTCCACCTATGGTGCCATCGCCGCCGGAGTGCAGCGGATCCGGGCCCGGGGCCACAAGGTCGACCAGGCCCACCTGATCCATCTCAATCCGTTCCCCGACGATCTCGGCGACGTGTTGCGGCGGTACAAGCGGGTGCTGGTGCCCGAGGTGAACCTCGGTCAACTGAGCCGGCTGCTACGAGCCGAATTCCTGGTGGACGCATTGTCGCTCACCCAGGTGTCGGGTATCCCGTTCCGGGCCGCAGCGATGGAGACGGCGATCTTGCAGCTGATCGATGAACTTGCGGCCGACGCCAAGGCCGAGGGAGAGGGGTCCGAACGATGACCGATGTGACCGAGGCAGTGCCCGTCCCTTTGACCACCCGCAAGGACTGGTCCTCGGACCAGGAGGTCCGATGGTGCCCGGGGTGCGGCGACTATTCGATCCTGTCCGCCGTCCAGATGCTCATGCCCGACCTCGGGGTGAAGCGCGAATCCACTGTGTTCCTGTCGGGGATCGGCTGCGCCGCCCGGTTCCCCTACTACATGGACACCTACGGGATGCACTCGATCCACGGCCGGGCTCCGGCCATCGCCACCGGACTGGCCACCACCCGGCCCGACCTCGATGTGTGGGTCGTCACCGGCGACGGCGATGCTCTGTCTATCGGGGGCAACCACCTCATCCACGCGTTGCGACGCAACGTGAACATCACCATCCTGTTGTTCAACAACCAGATCTACGGGCTGACCAAGGGCCAGTACTCGCCAACCTCGGAGATCGCCAAGGTCACGAAGTCGACGCCGTTCGGCTCGCTCGAGCATCCGTTCAATCCGCTCAGCCTGGCCCTCGGTGCCGAGGCCGGATTCGTGGCCCGCACCCACGACATGGACCGCAAACACATGATGGAGACATTCCGGCGGGCCCACCAACATAAGGGCGCATCTTTCGTGGAGATCTACCAGAACTGCAACGTCTTCAACGACGGGGCATTCGAACAGATCACGGGGAAGGATCATCGAGCCGACATGTTGATCCCGCTCGTTCACGGCGAGCCGATACGGTTCGGTTCCGACGGCCAGTTCGGCGTCGTCATGGAGACCGACGGGTCGGTCGAGGTCGTCGAGGTGGCGAATGTGGGTGAGGACGCCCTGCTTGTGCACGACGAACGGCGGGAAAACCCCGGCCTGGCCTTTCAGCTCAGCCGGTTGTCCCGTGGGCCCTACGAACCCACGCCGATCGGTGTATTCCGCGACGTCGACCATGCCGAGTACGGCGAGCAGATGGCCGAGCAGATCGCCTCCGCCACCGAGCGCCGAGGACCGGGCGATTTCGCCGACCTGCTCCGTTCTGGCTCGTCGTGGACGGTCGAGTAGCCATTTCGACGGAGGCGCGGCCTGCCCAGGTGATGAGTGGGCGGGCCGAATGACCACCCACATCCTCTTGATGCGGGGTGTCAACGTGGGTGGATACAACCGGCTGCCCATGGCCGACCTACGTGCCTTGTTGGACAGACTCGGGTACACCGACGTCGCCACCTACCTGCAAAGTGGCAATGCCGTCTGCAACGCCGATGGTTCCCCTGAAGAGGTGGCAGTGCAGGTGGCCGCCGGGCTCGAGTCCGGATTGGGCCTGTCCGTTCCGGTCGTGGCCCGAACGGCCGGAATGTGGGCGGCGTTGGTGGCCGCCAATCCACTGGTCCACCTCGACGACGACCCGAAGCGGCTGCACGTCACCTTTCTCGACGGCCCAGCCCATGCCGATGGGCTGACGGCACTGGCCGACGAGGCGGCGGCTCTGGCGCCGGAGCGAATCGAGGTGGTGGGTGCCGAGGCCTTCCTCCACACGCCGGGCGGCTTCGGCGTGACCCGGTTCACGCCGTCGTTTCTCGAACGGCGCCTGGGCCGGGTGGCCACGACACGAAATTGGCGCACCGTCCTGACGCTTGCTGATCTGGCTGGGGCCGCCTCATGAGGTGAGTCAGGCCACCGCAGCGGCTGGCGTCACTGCCGGAACTTCGGGCGGGGTTGCGCCTTGGTAGGTGGCGTAGTCGCCGTCGCCGTTGAGGACGAGGCAGAATCGTTCGGTCGGGCACGAGATGGTGGTTCCGTCTCCTGCGTACTCAATCGGGGTCGGCACCACCTTTGCAGGTGCCGACCAGGTTCCGCCGGTCAGGTGGATCACGTTTCCGGTGGTGTCGACGGCCATGCAGAAGGTAGTGGTCGGGCACGACAGTGCGTCGAGTCCACCGTTGCCGTCGACCACTCGGGGACTCGACCATCCTGTCCCGGGGGTGCGTACCGAAAGTGATGACCCTCGGACGGCCAGGCACGTCCCCGGCGCCGGGCAGGAGATAGCTGTGTCGCCGGCCGTGCCAGCGGGCCACGGTCCGGGACCGGTGGACCATCCAGTGCCGTTCCAGTCGAGGATTGTGCCACCGACCAGCGCCGCGCAGTTCGAGGCATCGGCGCATCCGATGCCGACCCTTCCAGTTTGGAACAGCTCGAAGGTCGACGATCCGACGCGAGCTGTCATTGCCTGAGAGGTTGACCAGATGCCCCCCTGCAGGGTGGCGACATGGCCGGTGTTGTCGACGTAGGCGCAGAACTGGGGCGTCGGACAGGCGACGGCGGCCGTTCGTGACCCGACATGGCCGGGCCCGGGGTCGGTCGGATCGGGAAACGTAACCGCGGCGGGGGCAAGTGGAAGTGGCGGTGCCCAGGTCGTCCCGTTGCCCAGCGACGTATGGCCTGATCCGTCGACTACTGCGCACCGGGGTCCGCCCGCACATGCGATGGACGGGACCTCTGGGGCCGTTGTCGGGCCCGAGGCTGGAGCAGCGAAGTACGTGGCCGATGGCTCCCAGGTGGCCCCGTCCCACGATGAGACGACGCCCGGTCCGGTCGACAGCGACAAATCGGCCACGTTGTTACCGCCGCCGGCGGCCAGACAGAACACGTCGGAAATGCAGGAGGTTGCCGTGAAACCGCCGGCCGGCGGAAGGGTTGTGGCGGGACGGGACCAGCCAACAACCGGTACCACCGGCGTGGGCACGGTCGTCGGGACGGCCGAAGGAAGCGTGCTGGTCGTGGCCGTGGGGAACGAGGTGGTGGAGGTGGTGGTTGGGATCGGGCTCACGGTGCGCACCTCTTGCGTGGAGGTGCAAGCGGTGACCGCCACGGCCACGGCCACCAATGCCAGGGCCGCCCTCGGGCCCAGGGTTGCGCCCGTACCCTCCCGTCGTCGTCCGTCCACCTGCCCTCCGAGCGGGATTGCCTGATGCTGCCCGGTCAGGTTAGTGGGGCCGCCAAGGCTGTTCGGGATCAGGCCTTCCGTTTCATGAGGTCAATGGGTCCAGCGCTCGGAATACCATCCCGGTCCGGGGCTTCGGGTGGAAGTACGTGCTCTTCGGGGGCATGCGTCGCCGGGCGTGGGCCCAGGCACCTATCTGTTCCACGGTTACCGGTGGAAGGAGCACTGCGGCCTGAGCCTCCTCGGATTGGACGGCGGCGACTGCGTCGTGCCAGCTGTTGGCGAAGGCGAGATCGTGGTCGGGAAGCTCGGCCACCACCAACGCCACCATGGACGACATCAGATCTGATCCGGCTGCCTCCGCCGTGCCGTCTCGGGGGGTGAGCAGCCAGCAGCCTGAGGACATGACCAGGGCTAGGGCCGACGACTCCCCAAGGGCGGCGGTAGTGCGGTCGGTGCAGTCGCCGGCCCGGGCCACATCGAACCAAGAATCGAAGGTGTCCACCAGATCGAGCCCGTCAGGCATGCCGGACAGCAGGCGGTGGATGGGTCCGACTGACAACGTGTCCTCGGCCAATTCGACTACCAGGGCCAGGATGCCGTCCGCCCCGGGGGTGCCGGCCCCGGCCCCGGCCAGGTAGGTCGAAGCGGTGGCCAGACGATGGTGCCCGTCGGCCACGACCACCGGCGCTGAGCCGATGACCCCGGCGATGGCGGCGATGGTGACTGCATCGTCGATCAGCCACAACTCGTGGCGCACTCCGTCGTCGTCGACTCCGGCAGCCACCGGGGGGGCATCGATGGCCAGCAGGGGGGTCAGCCCGGAGGCCATTGACAGGCCCCAGATGGGGGAGAGGTTGACCCGGGTGGCGGCTAGCAGTTCGAGACGGTCGCTCTTGGCCTTGGGCAGGGTCTCCTCGTGGGGGAGGATCTGAGCGGCGCTGGTTTCGTCGAGCCCGAGCACGCCCAGTACACCGAGCGTGATGGAGCCGTCGATGTCGGTCATTCGGTAGGCGTAGAAGACGTTGTCCGGATCGGCCATCAGCACGCCGTCAGCGCGCCACTCGGCGAGGCGTGCAGCTGCCCCGACGTATCGGTCGGCGCCGCTGCGAGGGTCCGGTTCGGGGAGTTCGACGACAATGGCGTTGGCGCTGTGGCGGGCGGCCAGGACGGAGCGCTGCTCGGGTCCCACCACGTCGTAGGGCGGGGACATCACCTTGGCGATCTCCACTCGGGACTGGTCGTACCGGACTCCGGCAAACGGTTCGAAGCGTGGCATGGCCACTGGTTACCACACGACCGACGACGCTCCGGCTGGCGGAGTCATGGAAACGAGCGTCCAAGAGTGAAATCCAGCAACGGTCGGCAACCCTGGCGAGCGGATACCGGTGGCTCCTGGATCGATTGTCGGTCCCTTGTCCTGTCGCTACCTGGCTCAGGCGTACGTGGCGATGAGAGCGGCCAGGGCAGTTGCCCCGCCAGGATTCAAGTGGACCTGGTCAGCGGCAAACCACTCCGGGTGCGGGGTGGCCAGGGCGTTCCAATCGGCTAGGACGGCCACGTCGGCATGGCGGGCCACCCCGTCGGCCAGGACGGCGTTATCGAGAGCGGCCCACGGTCGGGGTACACAGACGTTCACGAGGACGATGCGGGTCACGCCACCGGCGGCCGCCACCAGAGCGTCCACGTCGGCAGGCGTGACCGCACCATTGGTGCCCAGTTCCACTACCAGCACCTTGCCCAAGAGCGAAGCGGCGCGATCGGCTTGAACTACGGCGATGCCCGCCGTGAACTGGCGACTGACTAGGCCGTCCACATCGAGTGCCGGTACATCGGCCAGTAGCTGGGGCTGGATATCGAGAAGGATCGAGTCGCCCACCGCGGTGACGGGACCCGCCACCGGCGTCGGAACAGTCGTCGTGGCGGTGGGAAGCTGCCCGGTGGCGGCACTCGGCCCGGAAGTAGCACCCGGTACGACGGTGGGCAGCGCCGCTGTGACCGGGGGAGCAGTGGAGAGGGTGGCCGACCCCGTCAGCGGCGCGGGGAGCGAGGGATGGCTTTCATCCAGACCAAGTCCGACCAGGGAGGCGAGTACGAGGATGAGCATTGCTCCGATTGCCCGGTCGATCCGATTGATGCCCGCCACCGGGCCAGTCTCGCCTATGGGAAGGTCCGGTGGTGGGCAGGTCAGAGCTCCTGGTGCCATTCCGGGCTCCGCTGCTGACCACGATGTCCCGCTTGGCGTAGACGTGCTCGTAGACTGAGCGCCGTGGAAGGTGTCGACGACAGCCCGGTGGTTACCGCGAGCGCGGATGCCGACATGACGGCCATGGGCAGCGGTGACGAAGCCGGACTCGACCGTATCTGGACTGTTCCGAACGTGGTGACGTTCTTCCGCTTGGCCTGTATCCCACTCTATGTCTGGCTGCTCTTCGGTGCGGAGAACCAATTCGCCGCCGCCCTGCTGCTCGCTGTTCTGGGCGCGACCGACTGGATCGACGGCTTCATCGCCCGGCGGTTCGACCAGGTCTCGACGTTCGGCAAAGTCCTCGACCCTGTGGCCGATCGGCTGCTGGTCGTGACTGCGGTGGTCACGATCACCATTCATGGAGCGGTGCCAGTCTGGTTCGGCGTGGCCACCCTCGCCCGAGAGGTCGTGGTATCCGGCGCCGTTCTTCTGCTGGCATCGCTCGGGGCGGCCCGGATCGACGTGCTGTGGGTAGGCAAGGCCGGCACGTTCGCCCTCATGACCGCCTACCCACTCTTCCTGGTGAGCGATGGGGCGGCCAGCTGGCAGGGGGCGTTGCGGTTGGCGGCCTGGATCATCGGACTTGTCGGCCTGGTGCTCGGCTGGATAGCTGCAGGCTCCTATGTGGGGCCAGCCCGTCAGGCGCTGGCCGACGGCCGGCGCCAGGAACCTGACCCAAAGACGAAGGACCATTGACGTGCGGCGCGAGACGAAAGCTGTGATCCGATGAAAGCAGTAATCATGGCAGGTGGTGAGGGAACCCGGTTGCGACCGCTGACTTCCAATCAGCCTAAGCCGATGCTCCCGATGGCGAACATCCCGATGATGGAACATGTGGTCAACCTGCTCCGGACGCACGGGTTCGAGGACATCGTGGTCACCGTGGCCTTCATGGCCAATGCCATCCGAACGTACTTCGGCGATGGGAGCGAGTTCGGAGTCCGCATGGTCTACGCCACCGAGTCGACGCCTCTCGGGACGGCTGGCTCGGTTCGGAACGCCAAGGACGAACTCGATGAGCGGTTTCTGGTGATCAGCGGTGACGTGCTGACGGATATCGACCTGGGGGCCGTACTGGACTTCCATGACGCGCGAGGTGGTTTGGCCACCCTGGCCCTCAAGGCGGTCGAGAACCCACTCGAGTTCGGGATTGTGATCACCAATGCGGACGGGTCGATCGAGCGCTTCCTGGAGAAGCCCACGTGGGGTCAGGTCTTCAGCGACACCATCAACACCGGGATCTACGTGCTGGAGCCGGAAATCTTCGAATTCATTCCGGAGGGACAGGCTGTCGACTTCTCCGGCGAATCGTTTCCAGCCGCATTGGCCGCAGGCAGAGGTCTCTACGGATATGTGTGCGACGGGTATTGGGAAGACGTGGGTACCCTTGAGGCCTACCTGAGCTCCCACCAGGACATTCTGGACGGCAAGGTCAGTGTCGACATCGAGGGCTTCCCCCTCCGGCCCGGCGTCTGGGTGGGCAAGGGCGCGGAGATTGATCCGAGCGTCGAATTGGTCGGCCCAGCGGTCATCGGCGACAATTGCGTGGTCGGGCCCGGGGCTCGGCTCGGGGCATATTGCACCCTCGGTCGCAATGTCCGCATCGGCGACAACGCCGTGGTCGAACGGTCAATCGTGCACGACAACACCTACCTCGGCGCTGGAGTCAGGGTGGAAGGTAGCGTGCTCGGCCGCGGCTCCGACCTCCGCCAGGGGGCTCGGTGCGAGGAAGGCGTGGTCCTCGGCGACGAATGCTTCGTCGGCGCCAACGCCGAGATTAGCGCCGGGGTCAAGATCTACCCGTTCAAGACCGTCGAGGCCGGTGCCATCGTCAACTCCTCGATCGTGTGGGAGTCCCGCGGGGCCCGTTCGCTGTTCGGTCGAGACGGTGTGCGGGGCCTGGCCAATGTGGACATCAGTCCCGAATTGGCCGTACGCCTGTCGATGGCCTGGGCCTCGACCCTCGAAAAGGGGGCCACGGTCACCAGTTCGCGGGACACCAGCCGGGCGGCCCGTGTCCTCAAGCGGGCCATCATGGTCGGCTGCAACGCCGCCGGAGTGAACGTCGACGACCTCGAGGCGGCCACCGTCCCGGTCACCCGCTTCCAGGTGACCTCGTCCAAGAGTTCGGCCGGCGTCACCGTGCGGCTCGACCCCGAGGACCCCCAGTCGGTGGTGTTGCGCTTCTTCGACAAGGACGGTATC
>JAYVYR010000012.1:0-26672 GCA_043784065.1 Acidimicrobiaceae bacterium | reverse complement strand
GCGGCGCGGTTCTCTCCGATATTGCCTGCCCCCAACCAGGCACCTATGGGACAGGCTGTGTCGGCCGGGGATCGGGTGGTGTTGACAGGCCCAGCTCCTCGGCCGTGACCGATCAGTCAGTGCCGCGATCGTTGATCATGATGTCCAGGCACTTGTCAGCTATCCGGCCGTGTAGGGCCTGAGCGCCTTCGGTCACGGTCTCCGGCAAGAGGTAGAACTCGTGAAGGATTTGGCGAGCGATGACGTCATCGATGACTGAGGCATCCCACCAAATCTCATCGCCATGTGTCGTGACGGTGAAAGTGAAGAATGCACAGCAGGCCTTCTCTCGAACGGCCAGGTCGCGAACCCACTCTTCCACTCCTTTCCCCGACCGGAACCGGAACCGAATCGTACGGTCCGTGCGTTCACGTGCGATCAACGCGCCGGAGAACAGCCGCTCCCGAAGCCTTCGATGGCTCAACCGATACGATCTTGGCGTGAAGGCGGAGGCTCAGTGGTATCTCGTCGAGCAGTTGTCTATGGCCAGAGGTTTCCTCGGGATTCGTGACGACTACGAGGCGAAGCAAAACGCCATGGCGCACTTCGCCGGGGTACTCGCCGCCTTCCGCTACGTCGAGGACCTCACCCAGGAGGAAGAGCACGCCTGGTATCGCAGGATGCTGGTGGCGATGGGCTACGAACCTCCCGAACCTCCCCCAGCCGGAACTGCACAAGCCATCTACCTCGGCGACCCAGCGAAACGCTCTGTTCTGAATACGCAACCAGACGTGGCTCCGATGTTCATACGGTCGCAGTCTGGCCCCGACGACGAGTTCGAGATCTACGGAGGGCGGCTCCGAGTCATCGCCATTGAGATCTACGACTCTGTAGTGGCGGTCCGATGGCGGGTAGCGCCGGAGCCGGACATCACCTTGGCCTTTCCGCAGGAATCGGCTGAACTGGAGCAAGACCTCGAAGGACTTGAGGACTGGGCTGTTGAGGGTCTGCGGGGCAAGGGACGCCAAAGGCTGAGGACGATGAGGCTTTACCGGAATTTCGGTCTCACGGATGACGTTGGCACGCCCGATACATCGAAGGGATCAAGTAGTGGGGGGAGCAACCACGAGATGACTGGGGAAGCAAGGTTTCAACCCGGAGTGCCGTCGACCGCCTCCAGGTTGAGTCTCTCGTGGCTTGGCCTGGAGGTCCCCGTCTCTCTAACCTGACAGCTTCCCCACAACGCCGGGAGCGGGTCGGTTCACTACCGTGACCGATCGGCACTCATGCCACGTTCGTCCCGAGTGCTCGACCATGCCGGGTTGTGTAAACGAGCATGTGGCGATCACGCAATGTTGTAGCCGTGGGAACCATGCCCAATAATGACCATGGTGAATTCTCGTCACGACGGAAGCTCCGCCAAAGCAGGCGCGACTATGCCGCCAGCGTGCCGCTCAGAGACAGACTGCAGCTAGACGGAATTATCGCCATAGTGGGGCTTGTACTCATTGTTTTCGGTGGTCTGATCACGTTTGCCGGAAGTGCCAACATCACCCCCCAGCGACCGCCGCCAATCTTGGGCACAATTTTCGTGGCAATCGGTGCCGCGGCTCTGATCCTCGCCTCAGTTGGTGCTAGTCGAGACACCATAAGGTCTCGACGACCCAGAGCTTGGGGGGATCCCGAAGCAATCGCCAACAACGGCGGGATCACCGAGTAACGAGACGGTCCGTCCCTGCCCCACATCGCCGGGTACGGGTCGCTAGGACCCATCTGGCGCGTCGCCTCGCATTGTCTTCAGGGCGACCGCTAGCCAAACCGCAGTCAGAGCCAGCCAAATAGCGAGCTGAACGGCCTGGTGCCAGATGTGGCAGCCGATGCCACCGGTCCCTTCTGCGATCAGGTGCGGGACCTGTTGATCCAGGCCCCGGCCGTCCACTTCGATGAGACCGGAGGCCGGGTGCAGGGAAGCCTCCACTGGCTGCACTCGGCCTCGACGTCGCTCCTGACACTCCTTGGCTGCCACAAGCGACGCGGCCGGGTGGCCATGGACGACCTCGGTGTCCTCGGGGCCATGTCCGGGGTGGCCATCCACGACGGGTGGAAGCTCTATCGCCACTACGACATCGACCACGCCCTCTGCAACGCCCACCACCTCCGAGAGTTGATCGCCGTGGGCATCGGGTGGGACCAGACATGGGCGAATGACTTGGCTGACCTGCTGCGAGAAGCCAAACGGACAGTTGCCCATGCCCGGGCAACTGGGTCCGACCAGCTGGATCCGGCCACGCTGCACTCGATCCGAGTCCGCTACGGACAACTGGTGGCCAAGGGCTTCAGCCTGACAGATACGGTCTCGACGGGCAACGGGACGACGTGCTGCGGTTCACAACTGACTTCGCCGTTCCCTTCGACAATTATTCCGATGTCGCAGTTATGCCGAGGTGCGCGTGAACATGCTTCTCAAGGTGGGGATCTGGCGGAGCAGTTCGGCATAATTACAGCCCTTCGAGGAAGGTCAGTACCTTGTCTGTCGGGGTATAGCGGCCCGTCTTTGCGCGTGGCGGGGCGGTGCGCTCGAGTGCCCGCTGTTTGAGGGCGAGATCGGCGTGGAGGTAGTGGCGGGTGGCGGCCGGGGATGCGTGGCCGAGCCAGAGCGCAATCGTGGTGATGTCGAGGCCGCTGGCGAGCATCCTCATCGCGCAGGTATGCCTGAGCGAGTGCGGGGTGACGGTCTTGGCCTTGACGGTCGGGGCGTGGATGGCACCGCTGCTGGCATGCAGCGCCACGCGTTGTGCGACGGCGTCACTGCTCATCGGCCCACTACGTCCCCGGGCGGAGAAGAGCGGCGCTTCGGGTAGAGCGGGGTTGGCTCGTGTCCATGCGGCGAGGGTGGCTGTGGTGGTCTTGTCGAGGGGGACGATTCTTTGTTTGCGTCGGCGAATTCAAGCGGTGAGTGCAACGACGGCCGCATCGCAGCGGTCTTGAGCTGACTCCCAGTTGTGGATCCTCCGGGGCATGGTGTTGAGGCGGTAGCTGATCACGTCGAGGTCCTGTTGGGAGTACACGGCGAGATCGGTTCCCTTGCCGACGTAGCGGCGTAGTTGGCCGTTGAAGTGCTCATTGCTCGGACGCTGCCACGGGCTGTGGGGCTCGGCCAAGAACACGTCGATGCCGACGGCTGCGGCCAGGTCCTCGAGGCGGGCCAACTCGGTGCCCTGGTCCCACGTGA
The DNA here is from genome assembly GCA_043784065.1 of Acidimicrobiaceae bacterium. Lineage (GTDB taxonomy): Bacteria > Actinomycetota > Acidimicrobiia > Acidimicrobiales > RAAP-2 > Bog-756. Next base: position 23,461 of record JAYVYR010000012.1, on the reverse strand, counting down.
GCGTCAGACGCAGTTCCTCCGGCACCCGCTCGAACAGCTCTATGCAACAGGCCAGCACGCTGGTGGCGTCGTGGCCCTCGAGGAGGTCACCGGTGAGATTGAAGCGACTGGTTCGGTCGACGAGGGTGACGATGGCCGAGCGGCCTCGCGCATCGATGCGGCGTTCGAGCTCATGAGCTGTGGCTGTCTGCGCCGATTGCGAGCACGTCGGCGACGGACGTGTTCGGAAGGCCCGGGTACAGCTGGTGGATGGGCTTAGAGTCGAAGGTGAAGTCACTCTGGTCCATAACCAGTGCCGCTCGGGCCTGTCGCCCGAGTTGGGGGTTCAGCCGACCGACGGTTGCGGCCATCAGTTTGAGCGCCGGTGGAGGTACGTGCCGAGGTTGCCCACTGCCGCCATCGGCCGTCATGACTGCCTGTGCGAGGTCGTTGAAGGTGAGATCGTCCGGCCCGCCGATCTCGAGCGTCGTGCTCCGGGTGTCGCTCTCGGTGACGGCGAGCTCGACCACGGCTGCTACGTCGACGACGGAACCGAAGTTTATGGGATTGTCGCCGCGGCCGAAGACGAGTGGTCGTCCTGATCGTCCGGCCGTCGAACGGAGCAGCTCGATCCACAGTTCGAGGAACGCCGTGGCCCGCACGACGGTGGTGGGGATTCCCACGGAGGCGGCATAGCGCTCAGCGGCATACTTCATACGGAACAGCTCCATGGGGCTGTCGGCTGCAGCGCCCACGGTGGAGACGAGGACGAACCCGGCACCGGCGGCCTTGGCTGCGTCGACGAGATTGATGTTCCCCTGGTGGTCGACGCTCTCCGGCGAAATCCCGCGCGGCCCGGTGAATCCGTGCACAGCCGATACGACGACGTCGACGCCGGACACGGCAGCATCGAGGCTGCCGCGGTCCCGAACGTCGCCGGTCACCAGTTCGATGCGGCCATCGGCGGGACCCGTTCGGGGCGGGTTGCGGGTAAGGATTCGGACCTCGAGCCCCCGGTCCACCAGGGCATCGACCACGAGCGTCCCGAGCCGACCGGTACCGCCGGCGATCAGGATCATCCCCGGGCTCCCGGAGTGACCTGGTGGCGTACGGCCTCGTCCACGCTTCCGGCATCCTCCTGCACCGGCTCCAGGTAGAAGCGGGCCCAGGCGGCGAGCCCATCGTCGACACCGAAGATCACCACACCGCGCATGATGTGGGAGGAGCCATCGGGTCGGGTACCGCGGTGCTCCCACTCGGTCCACACCGTGTCACCGTCCACGGCGCACCGCAGGACCTTGGCCGACAGATCGGGAATGGCGCCGAAGATCTGCGTCCAGTTCAGGCGGACCTGCTCACTGCCGACGAAACCTCGTTCGGGGTGGGCCGGAGTCTCGTTCCGGTACTCGGGGGCGAAACAGGCGACCAGAGCATCCAGATCGTGGTCGTTGGTCGCCCTGACGATGCGTTCCACCAGGGCGGTTCCGTCAATTTCGGTGTGAGCGGGTGCCATAGGTGCTCCTTAGTTCGATCTAGTGTGCTATAACCGTTCCAGTAGTATGGAACCGACACAGCAGGAAGTCAACGCGAAACGGAACTACGACTCGCCGAGACGTCGGGAGCAAGCTCGCGAGACCCGTGAGGCGATCATCGAGGCCGCCCGGCATCTGTACCTCCACGAAGGCTTCGGGTCGACCACGATCAACGCCATCGCCAGTGAGGTCGGCGTCTCCGTCGACACCATCTACAAGGGCTTCGGCGGGAAGACGGGTCTGGTCAGGGCCATCTGCGAAGTGGCCCTCGCCGGAACGGGGACCGTTCATGCCGAAGATCGTTCGGATGCCCTCCATAGGCCGGACGCCGATCCGCACGACATCATCCGAGGGTGGGGTGCGCTGACAACCGAAGTGGCCCCCCGAATCGCCCCCATCCTGCTCTTGGTGCGCGATGCGGCGACCACTGACCCGAACATGGCCGACCTCAAGACCGAGATTGATCTCCAGCGTCTCGAGCGCATGACCGAAAATGCTCACCGACTCGCTGTCGGGGGACACCTGCGTTCCGGAATCGACGCGGATGCGGCCGGGGAGATCCTGTGGACGTACAGCTCGCCGGAGATCTACGAGCTCGTGGTTCTGGTCCGCGGCTGGACACTCAAGCGCTACGGCACGTTCATTGCCGACGCCCTGATCGCTGCACTGCTGTAAGAAGTTCGACCCAACCACCAGTGCGGCGGGTCCGACTCCACCATTCCCCTGACCATGACCTGATCCAGCCTCGACGCGCGTACCTCGTCGGCAGTTGTCCACACGCCCTGATGTGCCGGTAGGGGACGTTTTGCATGTGTATCGGCAATATCTGGCGCATCCACGACCTGGACGTCGTTCCTCCCTCGAGTGACCACAGCCATGGCCGCTACGCGCGCGCCGACGCGAAATCTGGATCGATCGGACTCGGGGAGAATCGAGCGACCAATGGTCAATGGTCAGTCGGGCACGAAGCGGCCGTTCGGCAGGACAACGGCGCATCGGATCGAATACGAGCGAGTCTGATTTAGCAGTAGAGGAGATCCTCACTCACACTCCCTTGGGCCTTTCATCCTGGGAGGCATGCCGACCCCACTCCGCAGAGCACTGGTTACGTTCGCCGGCGGGCGCCGAAGGCAGACCGCCGGCGACCGGAGATCCAATGAGAGGAAATTGGACAGTTTCCCGGGTCACTCGTCAGGTCGGTAACTGTCCTCTCGAATCGTCGCTGTAGTCCGGTCGGCCAGAACCAGAACGCTCAACGCCAGGGCGTGCACGGCAGAGTCCTCCCCCTGGTCGAACAGGTCACAGAGGCGACGGTGTGCAGCATCGAGCTCTACGAGCAGATTCCTGGTCGAACTGTGGGTCAGCAGGTCGATTGCGAGCTCGGCAATTGCGGCGATGGAAATCGGTCACGATGCAGTCATGACGGGCAATCCGGAGGATGAAGTCCGAGCAAAAACTGTCTCTGAGCTGGTGGGCCGTGTGGGTCTCGATCCCACCACCTTGGGATTAAAAGTCAATCCTGGTCCTTCCCACCGTCTATCGCCGTTGACCGAAAGTACCCGTCACCTGCGATGTTGTTCCTGGCGTTGATCATGCCTCGCGTGCTACCGCCGGGAGTTGTAGTCACGGGAGCGGCCCCGGGCGAAGAGGACGAACTGATATTGCGGGCCAGGATCGTGCAACCCTGAAGGAGCTCGGGGTTCGTCTGAATCGATCTTGTGTGTGGAGTCGCGGCGCGGTTCTCTCCGATTACGCCTGCCGGCTAACAACACATCGGGGATACGGGAAGCGGCGACCTGCGATCCCGAACCTTGGCCAAGTGGACCGTTCACGTTGTCAATCGTTGGAGGTCCATCCGAGCTTCGACGGGGACCAATCGACCGCAACTCCGTGCTCTGCCAGCAAGCTAAGGATCTGGGGGCCTGTGGAGGTCCAGAACACCATCGGACCGCCAGCATTGATCGATCGAAAGCGGATGGCCTTGCTTGCGAACAAGGGGCCTTGGACCAGTTCGGCGCCCTGCAGCTCGGAGTAGCGAACCTCCCAGGTGGGAATGAAACTTCGGAGGAGGCTGACACTCGGGCAAAGCGCGATGCCCCAGTCGAATAGATCGAGTCGAACTAGCGGAGCCGTGGCGTTCCCAATGCCGAAGGTGCTTTCACCACTCCAGCGCGTACCACCTATGAACCTAGAGAGCGGAGCCGCCGAGGGCAGATCGAGGCGCCGGTGAAGTGGACTGTTGAAACGGCGGAAGACCACAACGACGCCCACGATCACGAGACCAAACCAGAGAAGCCAAAGGAACCCCATCAGGGACAAAGTCTCGCAGGGTTGCAACTACGACGAACAGATCCGCCGCTCTAGTCTTTCAGGGTGCCCCCACGTCGCCGGCTCGGGGGATGTCGTCCGGCACCTCAGCACGGTCACGACGGCGACTTTGGAATCCGCTCAAGCTTCCGCCCGTACCGTTACATAACGTGTTGCGTTCATAACGCAGTACGTTATACTTCCCGTGTGCTGCAGTCCTTCGGAGACAACGACACCGAACGAGTGTGGCGACGGACTTTGGTCAAGAGGTTCCATCGTGATCTACAGCGGGTCGCACTTCGCAAGCTCGTGATCCTCGACGCTGCGGACAGCCTGACTGACCTTCGAGTCCCGCCAGGTAACCGACTTGAGAAGTTGAGTGGCGCTAGGGCGGGCCGGCACAGTATCAGGATCAACGACCAGTGGAGAGTCTGCTTCCGCTGGACCAAGGCGGGGCCTGAAGAAGTCACGATCACGGACTATCACTGAGAGGAGAAGAGATGACCACCACGATGACGCCGATCCACCCAGGTGAGGTCCTGGCGCTCGACTTCCTTGAGCCGCTCGGGGTGACGCAGCACCGCTTGGCGGTGTCGATCTCCGTGCCGCCGCGACGGATCAACGAGATCGTCCATGGTAAGCGTCGCATCAGTGCCGACACCGCTCTGCGGCTGGCCCGGTACTTCGGCACGAGTGAGCGCTTTTGGATCAACCTGCAGGCACGCTACGACCTCGAGGTCGAACGCGATCACCTCGGCCCCGAGTTGGATGCCATCACGCCGCTCGCCGTGGTCTGAATTCCTCGATATGGGGGAAAGATCCATCTCATACCGGTTGGGGTTGTTATCTGCAGGCGGGAATTGATCGACGTAGCGTTGTGTCGATAGGTCCGAGGCAAAGGCCGACCCCTGAGAATCGACACGAAGCTGTGGACCTTGTGTTGACCGGCCTCGCGTCTGGTCAGGATAACGCCGTTGGCGAACGACCGAGGGTGGCACGCTGATCGATATACCGATCTAGAAGACCGCCGACCGTCTCGTTGTCGGCAGAGTGCCTGCATGCTGAAACCTCGGCCACCAGCTTCGCAAGTTCCTTGTCGGCAAGGCGAGAACCTGATCCCGGCTTGCGGCTTGGTGAATTGACTGTTCTCGACGGCTGAATGGGTCACCGTTGGGCTTCCGACCTGCGCAGACACGCATCTTCCATACCCCGGGCCGGATCTCGGTTTTTGAGCCTTTCGCCGAGCCAAGAGTAGTCCTCAAGTAGTTCCAGCTGGCAGATGAGGACTGGTTTCCAGCGCGGATGGCCACTGAACTGGGACTTCCTGGTGGGCCGTGTGGGTCTCGATCCCACCACCTTGGGATTAAAAGTCCCCTGCTCTACCCGATGAGCTAACGGCCCAAGAGAGAACGATAACGCGCTGGAGGAGAACCCTGGCCACATGCCGGTGCTGGTTTCAATTTCGACCGTCCAGTCCTCAGATTTTCCCCATCGAGAAGGTCAGCAACAGGTGGTACCGGCAGCGGTAGTGCACGGCCGTTGCATCCTCAGCGGGGACGGAACCGATCGAGGTCCGCAGCGATGGAGGAGATGATGTCGCCGGGCACCTCGGCCGTCTCGGCCACCTCCTCCCATCGGTCGATCGCGCCGAGTACCTGGCGGACGATGCGTCGGTAGTTGGGAACCTTGTTCCGTTCGCCCACCACGTAGAGGTCGTCGATGGTGATGTCGATGAATCTGTCATTCACCGACAGGAGATGCCGACTGATCCAGATGCTGTCTGAGCGAAAGGCGTGGGTCATGTTGAAGGCGGGGGTGAGTGACCAGTGGCCCGTCGAGTTGCACAGGAACGCAAAATTCTCCGAGTGGTCATCGTGGTTGGCGGCAGCCACATGGAAGGCCATCCGCCGGTAGGCCTCGGCCTTGGCGTCGTGACCGAGTTCGAGACGGGCGACGACCTGGAAGAGCTGGTCGTAGCTGTGGGTCCTGACGAACTTGAAGTCGAGCTCAGCAAGAGCGCACAGCGACGCCAGGTGGAGCTTGCCGCCTTCCGCCGTCCGGTCGAAGCGGCTCGTCATGAAGTGCCGGCGCGGGCCTCCCGTCAGCAGGAAGCAGGGCGACATCTCGATTCCGGCCTGTGGCGCGATCGGCTAGCAGGTGTACTCGATGCGCCCGTAGGGCACGCTGTCTCCGAGATTGTCGCCATGGCCGTCCATGCCCGTAGTGCTCACACCGTCGAGTTTGATCAGCCATTGCTCGAACCCATCGAGGAGGGGCTCGTAGGCCGAATGCACCTGGTAGCTGGACGGGTTGAACGCCACGACAGCCGTTGTTCGGGCACCTCCGGCGCTGGTGCCCGCCGGTATGAGCTGATGCAGTGCGTCTGAAGCGGTCGAAACGGAGCCGACGTCTCCATGGATTGTCGAACGTGCCGCCTGGACGAGATCGGTCAGGAGAACGGCGGTGACGGGCTCGTCGTCGGAGGGCCGGGCCGGGGGGCGGAACTCGAGGGCACCGATCGAGCGGTCACCCGCATAGGCCAGGCGGTCGAGCGGATTGATGGAATCCGGGGGTCACCCTGATCTGCCATCCAGCGGTTCGCCAGTGCATTGCCGAATGCATCGGGCGGGGCATCGGCAAGCATCGCCGGGAGCCGGTAAAAGGTTTCGAGGCTCAGCGAACGAGCTTCATGGGGCGTGGTGGCGAGGAGCATGACCAGCGGCGCCAGCTCGATGCCGGTCTCAATCCAACCGGGGGTGTAGGCGAAAGCGTAGAAGCCGGTGTCCGGTTCGAGGGCCACCGCGCCGACCAGCGTTCCCCAGGCCCAGACCTCGACGACATCGCTACGGACGTAGGTCATGGCTCGGCCGACCGACGGACGCGGAGTGGACCCTTTGGCTTGGCAGCCCGGGAGTCGAGCAGTGCGAGCGGGTTGAACGGCTCCTTTGCTGGGGCCAGCGCTCTCTTCGTGCCGTCGTCCCTGCCGGTAGGTTCGATCTCGACCTAGTCGGCCAACCACCGAAAGCGACCTCATCGATGCACCCACTCGACAACCCGGTCTGGGACGCCCTGAACGGGCCGCAGAGCGCAGTGGCGGACACCAGGGACCTTGCTGCCCGCTATCGCCCAGACATCTCAGCCTTCGGCGCGTTTCCTGAGCCTCCCGGACCCGAGCACTGGCGGGCTATGGCTCACCTGGTCGGGCCTGGCGGCATGGTGATCGTCACCGGCCACACCGGCACCCCGCCCGAGGGTTGGAGCACGGAGTACGAAGGAGATGGCGTCCAGATGACCGGCGAGGCCATCGATGCCCGACCGGCCGAGATGGCAGCGCTGCGTCCAGAACTGCGGATCCTTCCCCTTGGAAAGGCCGAAGCCGCCGACATGATCGAACTCGTCGGACTTGCCCGCCCCGGACCGTTCTCCCTTCGTACGTGGGAACTGGGTGGCTACGTCGGCGTGCAGGTGGACGGGCAGTTGGTGGCCATGGCCGGTCAGCGGTTCCGTCCCACCGGGTGGTGTGAGATCAGCGCCGTGGCCACCCATCCGGACCACCGACGCCAAGGCCTGGCTGCTTACCTGGTCCGGGTGGTCGCAGCCGGCATCAGGGTTCGGGGCGAAGTGCCATTGCTCCACGCAGCGGCTGACAACATCGATGCAATCCGACTCTACGAAGCGATGGGCTTCACCCACCGTCGCGTGGCCCGGTTCGTGGCGGTCCGGGCCCCGGGTGACCCCGATGGGCCTGCCGCCTCGACCCTTCCACGGGCGCGCGGCTGACTCAGGATCCCACGGTGTCGGCGACGACAGCGGCCGCCGGGATCCCCCCGACCGCCAGCCTCCGCAGTATCCGGCCGGATGCCAGGTCCACCTGGATCAGTGCCCCGTTGCCGCTGCACACCCAGGCCTGCCCATAGCGGGTCACCACGATGCACCCGGCCGGTGCACCGAGAGGGATCGCTTTCCCGACCGATCCGCCCACGGCGGTGACCGGTGTGATGCCGTATCCCGCACTCACCCAGGCGACGGAGCCCGCAGGGCCGGATGCGATGCCGGTCGGGTTGGCACCGAGGGAGACCGGGGGCAGGGGAACGAGCGACGGAAGTACCACAGGGGTGAGGCTGCTGGTCTGGAAGTCGGCCACCAGGGCCTCGGTGGCCGACATGACCGATACGGCAATCGGTCCGGCACCGACAGGTATCGGTGCACCGGGCGTCAGCGACGGAAGTGCCAACGGGGTGAGCGTCCCATCTTGGTAGTTGGCGACCAGGGCCTGGCGCCCGTCTGCGGTCAGGGCGATCGACACCGGCTGGCCACCGACATGGACGGTCCGTCCGACGGTAAGGGCCGGCAGGTGTACCTCGGTGACCGTGTTGTCGCCGAGGTTGGCCACGAGCGCCGTCTTCCCGTCCGGGGTCACCGCGACAGCATCGGGCTCGAGTCCGATGCTGACCCTACCCACCACCTTGCCTGTCGCCGTTGCCACCTCGACCAGTTCGTTCTGAGCCTTGACGGTGACCAAGAGGTCGGCCGCCCCCGGCACCAGGGCCAGTGCCGACGGCAGTGTCCCGACCGTGACCGGACGCCCCACCTTGCCGTTCACGTTGGCGACCACGGCCACGGTGTTCCCCGGGTTGACGGCGTTCGCCCCGACGACGGCATAGGCCACGACGTGCGAGTTCCCCGGAGTCACCGATTCGGATGTGCAGCCGGCCAGGCCGCCGGCGACCAGTAGGACAACTAGCGGGGCGGCCATGAGCCACGACCTCCGGCGCCAGGACGTCATCGCTGGCTCGTGGGCGAAGGAGTCCGGTCCTCGGGCATCGGGTGATCGTAGGTGGGGCCGGCTGGCAGGCCGGTCATCCGCGTGAGCAGGCGGCGCCGAGTTCCTGGGCGGCATCCCGCCAGCCGGGATCATCGGTCACCGGAAAGAAGTCACCTGTTGCCGAGTCTTGCTCATAGGGGACCGGAGTCGGGGCCCCGCCGGCCAGTTCCGCTACGGCAGTGAGTAGGGCTTCGATGTCGTCCCCCGAAGTGCCGAGCCCGGCACTGGCCCGGACGGCCCCCGGAACCGCCCGGTGGTCGCCCTGGAGCACCTCCCGTCGGTAGGCATCGACCTCCGCATCGTCCATTCCGAGCAGGCGGACGACATAGGGGTGCGCACAGAAGCACCCGTGGCGAACGGCGATCCCGTACTCGGCGCTGAGCCGTGCAGCAATGAGCGCATGGTGGGAGCCCGCTACGGTGAAGGCAGCAACCGGAAGGGTCTTGGCACCCACGACGTGACCACCCCCCGGCCCGAGCAGGTGGACCCCGTCGATCGCCTGGAGGCCCGTATGGAGACGGTTGGTCAGGGCCTGCTCGTGTGCGGCTATCGCCTCCCACCCCAGGGAAGTAAGCGCGTCGATCGCCGCGTGCAGCGCGATGGCCCCGACCACGTTGGGCGACCCGGCCTCCTCGCGGTCGGGGGGCGCCGTCCAGATCACCTCATCCAGTCCGACCAGGTCGACGGCCCCACCACCGGCCAGGAACGGGTCACCCGTCTCGAACAGGGCGCGTGGCCCGATCAGGGCACCTGTGCCGAACGGGGCGTAGAGCTTGTGGCCGCTGAGGGCCAGGAAGTCGGCGGCCACCGGCAAGGGGCGGTGCGGCGCCAGTTGGGCGGCATCGACCAGAACGGGCACACCCCGGGCATGGGCCGCAGCGATGATGTCGTCGAGCGGCGGAAGCCACCCCGTCACGTTGGAGGCTCCGGTGACAGCCAGAAGAGCCGGTCGCTCCGACCCGGCATCGAGTGCGGCGGCCACATCGTCGGTGGTGAACGTTCCGCCGACGCCACACTCGATATAGCGGCGCTCAGCGACACGGCCCCAGGGCAGGAGGTTGGCATGGTGCTCCACCACCGTCGTCACCACCACGTCGGTGGGGGCGAGCCGGAGCCGATAGGCGAGTTGGTTGATGGCCTCGGTGGTATTGCGGCACAGGATGGCCACGTCCGTTCCTTCTTCGGCACGTCCGGCGAAGGTCAGCACGGCCCTGCGGGCCTCCTCGTAGGCATGGGTGGCCCGGCGGGACCGAAAGCCCGCACCCCGGTGGACGCTCGAGTACCAGGGCAGGAACTCTGCCACTCGGTCCGCAACCAGGGGGTGTGACTGCGTGGATGCGGCCTGATCGAGCTCAATGGCGACCCGCTCGATGCCACCCAGGCAGGGGACGACCTGTCCGGCACCGACGAGTCGGGCAAGAGCGGCTGCCGGTTCGCGGGTCAGCGGCTGGAGGGAACCTGTCGAGTCGGAGTCCACGGTTCTACCCTAGGAGATGCCCCAGGCGACAGGGGTACGCTCTTAGGCATGCAGACCGAATGGTCCCCCGGACGCAACGACGAGCAAGTGAGCGGAATCACCTCCAGCGCGGCATCGGCGGAACCCCCGGTCGAGGACGACCTGCCGGCACCTCTAGTCGATGTCGACATCGACATCGACATCGACTCCGAGGCCGAGTCCGTGGCCGGATCCGATGTCGACACGTCAGCTGAAACTGACGCTTCGAGCGATGACGGCATGGCAGGCGAGGAGGAAGTCCACCGTTCGGCCGTGGATGCGGTGGACGAACTGCTCGATGAGGTCGAACGTGCCATGGCCCGTCTCGATGACGGTACCTACGGGCGATGCGAAACGTGCGGTGTGCCGATCGATGACGTTGAGCTGGCGGCCGGGCCGCTGGTGCGTGCATGCAGGCCTTGCAGCACGGGGGCCCAAGTGCCTTCCCGCACCTACTCCTGGTCGATCTCCTAGGGACCGATCGTTTCGACCATCATCGGATCGCCAACGGCGAGGCGCCGTCCCGAGGGCCGGCGCCTCCATCGGACGGTCGATCGCCCAGATCCGCGGCTGCTACTTCTTCGACTCCCAGAACATGGCGTCGATGGCGGCGATCTCGCTCAGCAGGCGGTCCGCTACAGCCACGTCGCCGGTCTTCTTCGTCTCACCGGCGGTCTTGGTGGCCTTCCAGAACATGTCGTGCAGGTTCGGGAATTTCTCGAGGTGCTCGGGCTTGAAGTAGTCGGTCCACAGCACCCACAGGTGGTGCTTGACCAGTTCGGCCCGCTCTTCTTTGATGATGGCAGCCCGGATCTTGAACGTCTCGTCGTCCGAGGCGTTTGCCTTTTCCATCGCGCCCTTGACCGACTCAGCTTCGATGCGGGCCTGGGCCGGGTCATAGACACCGCACGGCAGGTCGCAATGGGCGTGGACGATTGCCGGGGGCCAGACCCGGTCGGCAAGTGCGAGCAGGTGGTCTGCGATGCGCATGGGAGAACCTCTTTCCTGAAATCGTCTGGTTGCGTCGGAGCCGGTCCAACCGATCGGGCTGCCCGACCCGGAGACGGCTTGCGCCGGACCCGTCTGGTACAGAGTGGGACATGAACCCCAACGACGCCACCTTACCCAGGTTCGCACCGGTTCATTCCGGGGGTTGGAAGGATCGCCGCCGAACGTCGATCACAGTGGCACTCGTCGTGGGGCTGTCGGCCTTGGCCGCACGTTGTGTGCGTCGAGTGGCGGTCGAAGGCGGCTCGATGGCTCCCACCCTCCTCGATGGGGACCGCCTGCTGGTCCTGTCCTGTCCCTGGGGCCCCCCGGCCCGACTGGGCGTGGGAGACATCGTGGCTGTGCCTGACCCGCGCCTGCCCGATCGGTTGCTGGTGAAGCGGGTGGCTTCGATCGACTGGTCGAAGCACACCGTCGACGTGCTGGGCGACGCACCCGGCGCTAGTGCGGACAGCCGCCACTTCGGTCCGGTGCCATTGGCATCGATCACCGGTCGGGTCGTCTACCGGTACGCCCCGCCCGCCCGCTCCGGCCCTGTGCCCCGGCCCTGTGCCCCGGCCCACGGAGTATCATCGGGTCTGATGCCCAGTACCCAGGACAATCTCGGCCGCCTCCTCGACCCGGACTACCTCGACGGCGTCGACGGCCTGTCGGTCGACGATATCCGGCGGATGCGCGCCGAGTGTCAGGGGGCCGAGGCCTCCAACTCCTATCTGCGGCGCTTGATCCAGGGCCGGATGGACATCGTCCACGCCTACATCGAGCGACCGGCGGGCTCGGATGCCCCTGATCTGTCCAGCGTTGTCGAGAACCTCGCCGGCATCCTCGCCGGTCCGGGACGGGCAGGCGGACCCGGGCGCAACCCGGTACTCCACACTCCCGACACCGACGAGATGGCCGGGCTGACCACCGAACTCGACGACATCCTCGACGCCGACGAGATCGGCCGACTGGCCCTGTTCGACGACGCCCAGCTGGCTGAGCTGGCCGGACGCCTGCGCGATCTTGAGGTTCGGGTGTCGGCTCAACGTCGGGGTCTGCACGAGCGCATCGACACCCTCCAGGCCGAGCTGGTCGAGCGCCACAAGACCGGGCGCGCCTCGGTCGACGGCCTCCTGTCGTGACCGACCCGGTCGGCCACGACGGCGACCGAACGGTCAAGGAACTGCCCGAGCGCATCAACGAGCTCGGATCGTTCATCCGTGAGCAGCGCAGCTCCGCCCGGCTCTCGCTCCGGCGCCTGTCCGAACTGGCCGGGATCTCCAATCCATATCTGAGTCAGATCGAGCGGGGCCTGCGGCGCCCGTCGGCCGAAATCCTCCAGCAGATCGCCAAGGCCCTGCGCATCTCGGCCGAAACCCTGTACGTCCAGGCCGGGATCCTCGAGCGCCCCGACGGCGACACCGACCTGTCCCGGCATATCTTCGCTGACCAGCACCTCACCGAGGAGCAGCGCCAGGCCCTGATGCGCATCTACTTGTCCTTCCGGCACGAGAACGAGGACGCTGTCGGCACAGGCACAGGCACAGGCCTAGGCCCGGCGTTGCACGTCACGGGACCGATCGCGCCCAATGCGGACGCTGCCGGCCAGCCGGCCGCGGCCACAGCTGCGGGCTGACGGCCCCCTCCCGGTAGGATCGTCGAGGCATGAGGCGTCTCGCCGTCCTATCTCTCCACACCTCGCCCCTGGCCCAACCCGGCACGGGGGACGGCGGCGGCATGAACGTCTACGTGCGCGAGCTGTCGTCAGCGCTGGCCCGGGCAGGTGTCATCTGTGACGTCTACACCCGGGCCTGGTCCGATGACCTGCCTCCGACCCTCGCTATCGAACCAGGCTTCCGTCTCCACCACATACCGGCCGGTCCGCCGGCACCGCTGGCCAAGGAAGCTCTGATCGGCGTGGTCGACGAGTTCGCCGACGGGGTCCTCAAGTCGATGACGACGGCCGGCACCTTCGGAACCGATGACGACGTGCCGTTCGACGCAGTGCACGCCAACTACTGGCTCAGCGGAATCGCCGGCCACACCATCAAGCACCAGCTCAACCTCCCTCTGGTCTCCACCTTCCACACGCTCGACCGAGTCAAAGCTGAGGCCAGCCCCGAAGAGGTGGTGGCTGACTCGTCACATCTTCGAGCCGAGGCCGAAGCTGCCATCATCCGCTGCTCGGACACCGTCCTGGCCTCGTGCTCGGTCGAGGCGGCCCAGATCTCTGACCTCTATGGCGCCGACCCCTCGCGCATCCGCATCGTGGCCCCCGGCGTCGACCATGCTTTCTTCGGACCGGGTGACCGCGCCCAGGCCCGCCGGGCGCTGGACCTTCCGGCTAGCGGCCCTCTTCTGTTGTTCGTAGGCCGGATCCAGCCCTTGAAGGGCGCATCGGTAGCCGTGGCCACGTTGGCCTCGGTGGTTCAGGACGAGCCTGACGCGCGTCTGGTAGTGGTAGGTGGACCGAGCGGCCCCCACGGCCACGAGGAGGTCGCCCGTATCGCTGATCTGGTCAAAGCGCTCGACCTTTCGGACAAGGTCTTGTTCGTGCCACCCCGTCCTCACGAATTCCTCTCCACCTACTACCGGGCCGCCGACATCTGTCTGGTGCCCAGCCGATCGGAGTCGTTCGGACTGGTGGCGCTGGAGTCGGCCGCCTGTGGCACCCCGGTGGTGGCGTCCGATGTCGGGGGGCTGCGCAGCCTGGTCGACCACGGGCGCACTGGGTTCCTAGTGGAGGAGCCCGACCCCGAGGCTTATGCGGGCTGGGTGCGCCAAATCCTGGGCGAACCGCTGCTGGCCGAGCGGCTGAGCACCGGATCGGTGCTGCGGGCCCGCCGCTATACGTGGGCCCGGGCAGCCCATCTGCTGGTCGAGATCTACGCCGAACTCACTGCCGGCCGGCTGGTCGACTGTTCATGACCGACGAGTGGGCGGGTGTCCTCGAGCCTGCCGAGCGCGACGCCGCATGTGCCCGCATCGACGATTGGGCCGCCCGCCAGCTGGCCGAGGGCGACCTTCTGGTGGCCGTCGACCGACAGGCCGGGGGCGATCCGATCACCGGTGCCCCCCGCTGGTACCTGCGCTTGCGGGGCGAGGAGAAGGAGTTCGTCACCGTGTGGCTGACCCTCCGCCAGCGGACGCTGCGCCACGAAGCCCAGTTCATGCCCGCCCCCGAAACCAACGTCGAGGCCACGTGGCAGTACCTGCTCAAGCGGAACGCCGACCTCATCGGCCTGTCATTCGCTCTCGGTGCCGAGGACGCCATCTACCTCGTGGGCCGGGTGCCGGTCTCCCGGGTGAACGACGACGAACTCGACCGGATCGTCGGCTCGTCGCTGGCCTATACCGACGAATGCTTCCCGACAGCCATGAACATGGCGTTCGAGGGCCGCTACCGGCGTCGGCCACAGGCCGCCCCCTGAGCCTGCGCGCCTTGCTGAGCTGCTCTGCCCTATGGTCACCGGGACCCCGCACGGCACCGGCTGGCGCTGCCTGGCACCGCCTGGCCCCCAGTATGGCCACTGGTAGCGTTCGCTCATGACACCCAAGCTCTTACTGGTCGGCGGCGGGAAGATGGGCTCTGCCCTACTCAGCGGTCTCCTGGCCTCCGGTTGGGCCCCGATCACCGACCTGGCCGTGAGCGACTCGGACCCGGCGCAGAGGGACAGGCTGGAGGCGGCCCACCCGGGACTCAGCGTGGTCAGTGGACCGATCGAGAGCGCTGACATCCTGCTGGCCGTGAAGCCCGACGTGGCCGAGGCCGCGCTTCGGGCCCTCGGCGTGTCGGGCCCACGTCGGGTGCTCTCGATCGTGGCCGGCATCTCGTCGGACCGGCTGGAGGCCAGCCTGCCGGCTCGCTCGGTGGTGGTGCGGGCCATGCCCAACACGCCGTCGCTGATCGGAGCCGGCGTGGCCGGATTGTCGGGCGGCGTGGCCGCAACGTCAGCTGACCTCGACTGGGCCGAGGGCATCTTGTCGGCCGTCGGCACGGTGGTCCGGCTTCCCGAGCGGCACCTCGACGCCGTCACCGGAATTTCCGGATCGGGTCCGGCTTACCTCTTCCTTGTGGCCGAGGCACTGATCGAGGCCGGTGTGACGGCCGGACTTCCCCGGGACGTCAGCAGGCAGCTCGTCGTGGGCACCCTGCTCGGAGCGTCCAAGATGCTCGACGAAACGGGACAGGAACCGGCCGACCTGCGGGCCGCCGTCACTTCGCCCGGGGGTACGACGGCCGCCGCTGTGCGCACGCTCGAATTCAAGGCCGTGCGTTCGGCCTTCATCGAGGCGGTCGCTGCCGCCACAGAGCGCTCCCGCCAGCTCGGCCGCTGAGTCCTGCACGTCGGTAAAAGGGATTCCACCGGTCGACAAGGCGCGCCTGGCCTCTTCGTCCTACGATCCTGGCCGTGCCCACCGACGACCACTCCTCAAGTAGCGAGCACCGGACAGCCGGCGCCGGCTCCGTCCACGGTCGGCGTATTCCCGAAGCCACGGTGGCCCGCCTGCCCGTCTACCAGCGGATTCTCGAAGAGCTTCTCCGGTCGGGAACGGCGACCGTCTCCTCTGAACTCCTTGGATCTGCCGCCCAGGTCAATGCGGCCAAGGTGCGCAAAGACCTCTCACTCCTCGGATCGTTCGGGACCCGGGGCAGCGGCTACGACGTGGCCTTCCTAGCCGCGCAGATCGATCGCCAACTCGGACTGGACCGCGAGTGGACCGTGGCTATCGCCGGCATAGGCAACCTGGGTCGGGCCCTGGCCCGAAGCCAGGGGTTCGCCGCCCGCAATTTCGAGGTGGTAGCTCTCATCGACACCGACCCGACCATCATCGGTGAGCGGATCGACGATATCGAGGTACGTCACCCCGACGACCTGCAGACCATCGCCGCCGCCACCCCGTTGGCCATCGGGGTCATCACCACACCGGCGCCGGTGGCCCAGCGGGTGGCCGACCTCCTGGTCGACGCAGGGGTGCGGTCGGTGCTGAACTTCGCCCCGTTGGTGCTTCACGTGCCGGACAGTGTGCTCCTCCGGTACGTCGACCTGAGCATGGAGCTCCAGGTGATGAGCTTCTACCAGGCCCGCCGGATCGACAACGAGGCCGGCGAGCGGATGCCGAGGATCCGGTCGATCGGCCGGACCCCGAACGGCCGCAGTTGATGCACCGGTGCTAGCTCCGGACCGCATCGCCACGGGAGTCTGGATCAGGCGACTGGCGGAGTTGCCCGGGTGCCGCGATGCTGGAGCAAAATAGAGCGCGCATCCGACCGGTGGATTCCTGATCCTCGGTAGGGTAGGAGGACAAGGCCGTCCTAGCCACCGATGTGAACTCACCGACGCTGTGACACCGAGGTTGTGACCGAGTGACCGATCGAGCGAACCAGGCACCATCCGAGGCGGTCGTGGCGTGTCGGTAATCGTCGTGGGCCTCGAGCAGAAGCGGGCCCCCCTGGAGATCCTCGACCGAGTAACGGTCACCGAGACGGATACTCCGAAAGCGCTCGGTCGACTACGTGACCAGCCCAACCTGTCCGAGGCGGTCCTGCTGTCCACCTGCCTGCGCACCGAGGTCTACGCCGTGGTCGAGCGGTTCCACGACGGCGTGGCCGAGATCCAGGAGTTCCTGGCCGAGGTCGGCGGCACCTCGGTCGAAGCCCTGGCCGAGTTCTGCACTATCCGCTTCGATGACGACGTCACCAGCCACCTCTTCGCCGTGGCCTCGGGCCTCGACTCGGCCGTACTCGGCGAGTCCGAGGTTCTCGGCCAGGTCCGCCGGGCATGGGAACGAGCCCAGGGTGAGCACTCGTCAGGGCCGGTGCTCGGCACCCTCTTCCGTCACGCTGTCGAGACAGGCAAGCGGGTCCGGTCGGAGACGGCCATCGCCCGGGGAATCACCTCGCTGTCGCACGGTGCCGTGGCCCTGGCCGCCAACCGGCACACCGACGGCCTATCCGGCACCCGGGTGGCCATCATCGGGGCGGGCGAGATGGGCGAAGGCGTGGCCCAGGCCCTCGGCGGGCGGGGCGTCGAGCATCTGATCATGGCCAACCGCACGGCCGAACGGGTCGTGACGCTCGTGGCCGGGCTGCCGGTTTCGGCTGCCGACACCGTGGAGACCCGCGACCTGGACGACCTGGTCACTCTGCTCGGCGAGGTCGACGTGGCCTTCGCCACCGTCGGCACCGCGCACCCGATCGTCACCCGGTCCGATCTCGAGGCTGCGCTGACCCGGCGCACCGGTCGTCCCGACCTGGTCGTCGTCGATTTAGGGGTACCGCGCAACGTCGAGCCCGATGCGTCGTCTCTCGACGGCTTGGTGCTACTCGACATGGATGACTTGCGGGCCGCGGTGGCCGACGCCATCACCGGACGCCAGGACGAGGTGGCCGCGGCCAACTGCATCGTTTCCGACGAGGTCGAGCGCTACCGGGCAGCCTCGCGGGCCCGCGACGCGGCACCAATGGTGTCGGCCCTGCGGTCCCGGGTCGAGGAGGCACGCATGGCCGAGATGGACCGCCAGAGGTCGAAGCGGACCGACCTCGGCGATGCTCAGTGGGAGCAGGTCGACGCCGTTACCCGAGCCATGGTTGCCAAGCTCCTCCATCAGCCGACGGTCGTTTTGAAAGAGGCCGCCGGCACCCCACGCGGCGAGCGGCTCGTGGAGTCGTTGCGCGCGCTGTTCGACCTCTGACCGGTGCCAGGGTGTCGGGCATGACCCAGTCGACCGGCCGGCTGCGGCTGGCCACCCGTGGTTCGCCGCTGGCCCTGTGGCAGGCCGGAAGGGTCACCGAACTGCTGGCCGCCGCTGGTAGAGCGGCCGAGTTGGTGATCGTCGATACCGAAGGGGACCGTCGGACCGATGTGCCGCTGACAGAGCTGGGCGGCCAGGGGGTGTTCGTCAAGGAGGTCCAGGCCGCGGTAGCGCGGGGCGATGCCGACGCTGCCGTGCACTCGGCCAAGGACCTGCCCGCTTCCGCTGACCTGTCCATGCCGGGTCTGATGCTGGCCGCCTTTCCCGAGCGTGGCGACCCGCGTGACGTGCTGGTGGGCGCCCGGTTCGAGGACCTAGCCACGGGAGCGATGGTGGCTACCGGCTCGGCCCGCCGGCGGGTGCAGCTGGCCAACCTGCGGCCCGATCTCACCTTCGCCGACTTGCGGGGCAACCTGGCCACCCGCCTGGCCAAGGTGGGCGCCCACGGGGTGACCGCGGTGGTCGCTGCCCGGGCGGCCATCGACCGCCTGGGGTGGGAGCCCCCTGCCGGCATGGCGACCGACACGCTCGACGTCCGGACGATGCTGCCCCAGGTGGCTCAAGGCGCCCTGGCTGTCGAGTGCCGGGACGACGACGAGGCTACGAAGACATCCCTTTTCGCCATCGACGACCCCGTCGTGCGACGGGTGGTCGAGGCCGAACGGGCGTTCCTGGCTGAGTTGGGAGCCGGGTGCACGCTGCCGGTCGGTGCCTACGCCACAATGGCAGGTCACCGAAGTGCCAACCCTGGAGCGCTGTCGCTGACCGGGATGGTGGCCGGCGCCGACGGCCACATCGTGCTCAGGTACGAGGCCACGGGTACTGACGGGCCCGCCCTCGGCCGATCCGTGGCCCGCTACCTGCTGGACGACGCCGGTGGTGCCGACCTCGGTCCGTGGCGGCCTGCATCGTGACGGTCGCACTGGTGGGTGCCGGCCCCGGCGATCCCGGACTCCTGACACGACGCGGCGCTGCCCTCCTGGCCGAGGCCGATGTCGTGGTCTACGACCGGCTGATCGCCCATGAGTTGCTCGACCTGGCACCGGCCGGGGCCGAGTTGATCGATGTAGGCAAGGGACCGGGCCAGTCGGGTCGGCAGACCGATATCAACGACCTCTTGGTGACTCACGGTCGGTCGGGCCGGCGGGTCGTCCGCCTGAAGGGCGGTGATCCGTTCGTCTTCGGGCGGGGCGGCGAAGAGGCGGAGGCGCTCCGCCAGGCCGGGGTGGACGTGGAAGTCGTGCCCGGGGTCAGCTCGGCATTCGCGGCGCCGGCCGCCGCCGGCATCCCCGTCACGCACCGGACCGTGTCTACGTCGGTCACTGTGGTGACCGGCCACGAGGGCGACCCGTCGCTGCCGGGCGTCGATTGGGACACCCTGGCCCACCTCGACGGCACCCTGGTCGTCCTGATGGGCATGGGTGCCCGGTCCGCCATCGCCGCCCGCCTGATGGCTGCCGGACGCCACGCCAACACGCCGGTGGCAGTCGTCCACTGGGGCACGACCGACCGCCAGCAGGTGGTGCGGTGCGATCTCGCTCACCTGGCCGGGGTCGATCTCCCGGCACCCGCTGCGATCATAGTGGGAGCAGTGGCAGGCTTGGATGTGACTGCGGCGGTGGCCGTTGGCGTCGACCCGTGAGGACACAGGTGAACCGCCGGATTAGGGAAGCGGGGCCGTGCACCACCCGGTAAGCGGGTCGTCGACCCGACCTCCGGCCCGGACTGTCCCGGTCCCGACGCCGGGCTGCCTGGCCGGCCGTTCGGTCGTGGTGACCCGGGCCAGGGCCCAGGCATCAGGCCTCGTGCAGCTGCTGGCCAGCCTCGGAGCGGACGTGGTCGAGCTACCCGTGATCGCCATCGAGGACGCGGCGGACGGCGGCGCGGCGCTGGCGGCGGCGGCCGACCGGGTGGTGGCGGGCACCTACCGATGGGTGGTGGTGACCTCGGCCAACGGTGTGGCCCGGATGGTTGATGCCGTGGGAGAGCGGTCCCTACCGGCCCCGACCCGGTGGGCGGCGGTCGGGACCTCGACGGCCAAGGCCCTGATGGTCCGCGGCATCGTTCCGGACCTGGTGCCCGAAGACGCCGTGTCGGAGGCCCTGGTCGAGGTCTTTCCCCAGGAGACCCTGGCGCCAGGTGCTCCAGGACTGGACACTGGCGAGGGAGCTGCGCTGTTCGTCCGGGCCGAACAGGTGCGCGATGTGGTGGGTCCGGGTCTTGCCGCCAAGGGCTGGCGGGTCGACGAGGTGGTCGCCTACCGCACGGTGGCAGGTCGCGTCGATGCCGGAGCGGTGGCACGTGCAGTGGCCGCCGACGCCGTCGCGTTCACCTCGTCATCCACGGTGGAGCGAACGGTCGACCTGCTCGGCGTCGACGGCGTGCCACCGATCGTCGTGTCGATCGGACCGGTGACATCTGGGGCGGTGCGGGCCGCCGGCCTCTGCATCACGACCGAAGCGGATCCGCACACCATCGACGGTCTGGTGGCGGCCGTGGCTAAGGCGCTGGCCTGAACCCGCCCTCCTGAACCCGCCCTCCTGGACGACCGGCCCGGCTGACTCGGCACGAAGTGGTGCGCCTCTACGCCACGGGGGGAGAGTTGCGGTGGTGGTGCCATAGGCTTGAGCATCGTGTCCGACTATTTCGCCGCCTCCCGATATCCGGTCCGTCGGATGCGTCGTCTGCGCCGGACACCGGCCCTGCGACGCCTCGTGGCCCAGACGACGCTCACCGTCGACGACCTGGTCGCCCCCCTGTTCGTAGCCGACGGCCTGGAGGCCGCACGACCTGTCGGATCGATGCCCGGCGTGGTCCAGCACACGGTCGACTCTCTGGTGGCCGAGGTTCGGCGCCTGGCTGCACTCGGGGTACCCGGGGTGATCCTGTTCCCTCTTCCGTTGACCGCGCACAAGGACCCCACCGGATCTGCCGCCGTTGCGCCGGACGGCATCACCCGACGGGCCATCGGTGCGGTACGCGATGCGGTGGGGGACGACCTCGTGGTTATGGCCGACTGCTGTCTCGACGAGTTCACCGACCACGGACACTGTGGCATCGTCGACCCCGGCACCGGTGCTGTCGACAACGATGCCACGCTTGACTATTACGCACGTCTTGCCGTCTTCCAGGCTACGGCCGGCGCCGACGTGATCGCCCCCAGCGGAATGATGGACGGCCAAGTGGGAGCCATCCGAGCCGCGCTCGACAGCGCCGGCCACGTAAACGCCGCTGTGTTGGCCTACGCGGCCAAATACGCGTCAGCGCTCTATGGTCCCTTCCGCGAGGCGGCCGACGTATCCATCGCCGATGGTGGAGACCGCAAGGGATACCAACAGGATCCCCGGAATCGTCGCGAGGCGTTGGCAGAGGTCACACTCGACGTGGCCGAAGGGGCCGACATGGTGATGGTCAAGCCGGCACTGACTTATCTCGACGTTGTGGCCGACGTTCGGGCCCTGGTCGACGTACCCGTCGGCGCGTATCATGTGAGTGGCGAGTACGCCATGGTCAAAGCCGCGGCCGAGCGGGGCTGGATCGACGGCCCGGCGGTGGCGCTCGAACAGATCACCTCGGTCAAACGTGCCGGTGCCGACTTCGTACTTACCTACTTTGCCGGCGAGCTGGCGGAGATCCTCCATGACTGAGCCGACGAACTTGCCATCTACTCCTCCACGACTCGACCACGCGGCTTCCGAGGCCTTGTTCACTCGGGCTGTCAAGGTCATTCCGGGTGGGGTCAACTCGCCGGTGCGCTCCTTCCGGTCCGTCGGCGGCCACCCCTACTTCGTCGCCCGGGGCCAGGGTGCCTACGTCTGGGATGCCGACGGCAATCAACTCCTCGATTTCGTTCAGTCCTACGGCGCATCCATCCTCGGCCACGCCCACCCGGCGGTAGTGGCCGCAGTGCGCGAGGCGGCCGGGTACGGCACCACCTTCGGGGCACCGACCGAAGGTGAAGTTGTACTGGCCGAGGCCATCCGCCACCGGGTCCCCGGTTGCCAGCAGGTCCGCCTGGTGTCGTCAGGCACCGAGGCCACCATGAGCGTGATCCGGGTGGCCCGCGGATTTACGGGGCGGGACCGCATCGTCAAGTTCGCCGGCTGCTACCACGGGCACTCTGATGGCCTGCTGGCCGGCGGTGGCAGCGGTGTCGCCACGCTCGGGCTCCCCGACTCTGCCGGAGTACCGGGCGCGGCGGTGGCCGACACCGTTGTCTCCCCCTACAACGTGGTGCCGGAACTCGATGACCGGGTGGCCTGTGTGATTGTCGAGGCGGTGGCCGCCAACATGGGCCTCGTACCGCCGGCGCCGGGCTTCCTGGAAGGGCTGCGGAACGCCTGCGACGCGGTGGGCGCACTGTTGGTCTTCGATGAGGTCATCACCGGGTTCCGACTGGGCGAAGGGGGGGCCGCCGCATCTACCGGGGTGCAGCCCGACCTGTGGTGTTTTGGAAAGGTGATCGGCGGCGGGCTGCCGGTCGGAGCGTTCGGAGGTCGCCAAGATGTGCTGGCCGTCCTGGCTCCGTTGGGCCCGGTCTACCAGGCGGGCACACTGTCGGGGAACCCGCTCGCTACCGCCGCCGGCCGTACCGTGCTCGACCTGTTGAACCCCGACTCCTATGTCGGACTGTCCACCTCGGTCGTCGGATTCGGGTCGGCGCTGCAGGGAATCCTGGCTGGAGCGCTGACCGCCGCCGGCGCGACGGACGTGGAGGGTCGGCCGCTGACCGCTCGAGTGCCCGTGGTCGGTCCGCTCTTCGGACTGTTCTTCGTGCCTGACGGCGGACCCGATGTGTCGAACTACGACGGCGCGGTGGCTTCGGCCGCTACCGGGCTCTATGCCAAGTTCTTTCGTTCGATGCTTTCCCGGGGGGTGGCACTCGCCCCCGGTCCCTACGAAGTGGCGTTCCCGTCGATGGCCCACGGAGACACTGAATACGACCGTGCCCTGGCCTGCGCCGAGGAGTCCATCGCCGAGGTGATCGCCGCTCGGTAGGTCGGAAGTGAGCGCGCTCAAGGTAGCAACACTGGTTGCCGAAGCAATTGTCCGAGGTGCGGTCCAACCTCCGCCGCCCCGAACGGTGCAGAATGGCAGCGGTGCATCCCCTGGCCGGGTGTGCACCGACTTCCTGAAGCCCCCGCCGGGGGCCGATAGGGGATAGAGGACTAACGGGCGGAAGCCGCCCGGTCGACAGCAGGCTCCGGCCACGAAGGAGAGATGGATGACCGTCGGGATCACTGAGCTACCTCCGGAGGGCATGCAGCTCCCCGGTGTCGCCCTCGCCGGTGACGCTGAGCGGGGCACCAAGACCACAGAGGGCATCAGTCTGCTCTTCACCTCGGCCGGGGTCACCGTCCAGGGCCCCCAGCCGCAGATCGAACGGCTGCTCGTCTGGTCTGCCCTCGACTCGGCCACGTGCCGCGAGAAGATGCAGCTGCCCGACGGCCGGGAGGCGGCCATCATGGAACTCACCTCCGGTGGTCAATCCATCCGGTTCCTGCTGCCGAGCGAGTCGGTCTCGCCCGGCCAGGCCGCTTATCTGGACCAGGCCCTACCAACGTGGCTGATGCGCTA
>JAYVYR010000011.1:0-6696 GCA_043784065.1 Acidimicrobiaceae bacterium | reverse complement strand
AGGTAGTTGCCGTGGACGGAACCACTCCCTTCGTCGCCCCGGGTTCGCCGGCTCTGTCAGCCAAGGGGGGGGACATCGACCTGTCGCCCAACAGGGTCCGTGTCATCGACGGCACCTTGGCCTGCCTCGCCCGCCACGGGACGGCCAAGACGACGGTCGATGACATCGCTCGGGAGTCCGGTGTGTCCCGGGCTACCGTCTATCGAGCGTTTCCCGGAGGTCGGGACGAGATCCTCGAGGCAGTAGTCGACACAGAGATGGCCCGCCTCTTCAGTGCCCTCGGCGTCCGCCTGGGCAACGCCGCTGACCTGACTGCCGCCCTCGTCGGAGGAATTGTCGAGGCCTCCACCCGGCTGCGGGACCACGCCGCACTCCACTTTTTGGTCGAGCACGAGCCAGGCATCATCCTCGGACACCTCGCATTCGATGAGTCCGACCGATTGCTGGCTACAGCATCCAGGTTCACCGCTCCGTTTCTGGCCCGTTGGATGAGTCCCGATGAGGCCGAGCGGGTAGCCGAGTGGGCCACACGGATCGTGCTCTCCTATGCCATCTCACCTTCGAGCAGCTTCGACGCCCGCAATGAGGCCGACGCCACCCGACTCGTCACCACGTTCATGCTCCCCGGTATCCGGGCTCTCCAGTCAGTGGTAGCCGGCCCGATCGACATCAGGCCCTATCCGGTATTTCCAGCTGCACCGACACCCGCCTCACGTCCGATTCACCACCAATCCACAAGGGGGACACCGACATGACCACCGAGATGAGCAGCAACGAGCAGTTGATCGGCCGCGAGGAGCTTGACGACCTCGAGGCCATCCTCTCCATCGTGGGCACCGAGGACACCGACGGCCGCCACGCTGTGAGCTCGACCTACGACTCCATCTTCACGTGGGACTACGAGAAGGGCACCCGCCCGAGGCTGAACAAGCTGTACGAGAAGGCCAAGAACGCGCAGTGGAACGGCGAGACGGACCTGCCGTGGGACACCGATGTCGACCAGGAGAAGCTGGTCGTCGAGGCGGCTGCGGCCATGGGCGGGTTCGGGGCCGGCTTCGACATCAATGGGACACCGCTCGCCTCATGGGGCGACAAGGAGTGGATCACCTACGGCGTCGAAAGTCAGAACTGGATGCTGTCCCAATTCCTTCATGGCGAACAGGGCGCCCTCATCTGCACGGCCAAGATTGTGGAGTCGGTCCCGTGGATCGATGCCAAGTACTATGCCTCGACCCAGGTCATGGACGAGGCTCGCCACGTGGAGGTCTTTGCCAAGTACCTCGACGAAAAAATGTCCGGGCACTACCCGGTCAATGCCCACCTGCGGATGCTGCTGGACGACATCATCACCGACTCCCGATGGGACATGACGTATCTGGGCATGCAGATCATGATCGAAGGACTGGCGTTGGCCGCGTTCGGGCTCCTGCACTCGACGACCCAGGATCCGCTGCTGAAGCAACTCCTCCGGTACGTGATGGCCGACGAGGCGCGCCACGTAGCCTTCGGCGTGCTCAGCCTCCAGGAGTACTACCAGGGGCTCAACGCCGCCGAGCTGCGCGAACGCCAGGAGTTCGCGTTCGAGGCCGCCGTGCGGATGCGCGACCGCTTCCTGCAGCAGGAAGTGTGGGCCAAGATGGGTGTCGACCCGAAAGCCATTCTGCCCGTGGTGCTGGCCGCCCCCGATCGCAATGATTTCCAGGCGCTGCTCTTCTCCAAAATCGTCCCGAATTGCCGAAAGCTCGGCCTCCTTGACGCCGCCGACGGATGGCTGCGCACCAAGTTCACCGAACTCGGAGTGATCGAATTCGAGTCGGCGGTCGATACCTCCGAGGAATACGACGCGATGGCAGCCCTTCCGCCCACTCAGCGCGACCTGGTCTGACGGGGTCCTCTATTCGGCGGGGTCCGAGCGTCAGCCCCGGCGATGGGACTCGGTGCTGCTGGTATCCTGCGTCTCTGTGAGACCTCTCCGAAACGCTTCATCCCGGACCCGACGATGACGGCGCCCCGCTTCGGGCGGATAGTGACGGCCATGGTCACCCCGTTCGGTCCCGAGGGAGAGCTCGACCTCGATGCCGCCGCCAGCGTGGCGCGCCACCTGGTCGACACCGGATCTGAGGGCATTGTCGTGGCCGGTACCACTGGCGAGGGTCCGGTACTCACCGATTCCGAGCGGATCGCCCTGTTCCATGCCGTCATTGAGGCTGTGGCCGTGCCGGTCATCGCCACGTCAGGCACCAACGACACCGCCCACTCGATCGCTATGACCCGAGAGGCCGCATCCGCCGGCGCCGCCGGCGTCCTCGTCGTCACCCCCTACTACAACCGCCCATCGGCGGCCGGCCTGTCGGCCCACTTCCGGGCCGTGGCCGGAGCCAGCGACCTGCCGGTGGTGCTCTACGACATTCCGGTGCGGTCGGGACGTCGGATCGGTGCGGATCTCACTATTCAACTGGCCCGCGACGTCGTCAACATCGTGGCCGTCAAGGACGCCACTGGGGACGTCGCCTCCGCTGCCCGAGTGGTGGCCGATGCGCCCGCTGGCTTCGAGGTCTACTGCGGCGATGACCCGTTGACGCTGCCCTTCGCCTCCGTCGGCGGTGTCGGGATCATCAGTGTGGCCTCCCACTGGGCCGGTACGCTCATAGCGGACATGCTCGCCGCCTTCGCTGGGGGCGACGTGGCCCGGGCCGCTGAAATCAACCGCGGCCTGCTCGAGTCCTACCGCTTCGAATCCTCCGACGAGTACCCGAACCCAGTTCCGGCCAAGGCGGCCTGCCGGGTGCTCGGACTGGCAGTTGGCCAGTGCCGGCTGCCCAACGCTCCCGCCCCGCAATCGCTCGACGATCAGGCTCGGTCCGTGGTGGCCGGTGCAGCATCGCTGCTCGAGGTTCGGCAGTCCGTTGCCTGAGTCCCGAGGTTCTCGACAAGGTTCGGAGGCTGGTTCCTCGGGGTCGGGGTCAGGCTCGTCGGGGTCGGGTGGGCGGCGGCGCAAGCCGAAGTCGGCCGGAGCGACGAAGGCCGCCGCACCGAAGAACCAGTCGACCAAGTCGGCCGGAGCGGGCAAGCCGGCAAAGGCGACCGGTTCGGTGAAGGCACGTAGCTTGGGCAAGTCCGTGGCCAAGACTTCGGGGCGGGCCGCCACCGGGGCCCACTCTTCGGTCCGGGTGGTCTTTTTGGGTGGCCTTGGCGAAATCGGACGCAACTGCGCCTGTATCGAGGTCGACGGGCGGATCCTGGTGCTCGATGTGGGGATCATGTTTCCCGACCCGGACATGCCCGGTGTCGACCTGGTACTACCCGACTTCACCTACCTGCGCGAGAACGCGGACCGGGTGGACGGGGTGATCCTTACTCACGGCCACGAGGACCACACCGGTGGCCTGGCCTATCTGCTGCGTGACTTCCCGCTCGACGTCTACGGCTCCGAGCTCACACTGTCGCTGGCCCGGAGCCGGGTCGATGAAGCCGGCATGGCCAGCCGGGCCAACTTCATTCCGGTGAAAGATCACGAGCGCCGACGGATCGGACCATGCGACGTAGAGTTCATCCCGGTTACCCACTCGGTGCCCCACGCCTTCGCCACTGCCTTCCATACGCCTCAGGGGATCATCCTCCATTCGGGTGACTTCAAGATCGACCTCCATCCGGTCGATGGGCGCCGCACCGACCTGGCTCGGATGGGCGCGCTCGCCTCCGACCCTGGCATCCGTCTGCTGCTGTCCGATTCGACCAATGCCGAGGAGCCGGGATTCACCGCCTCGGAGTCGACCGTCGGGGCCACCTTGGAAAAGGTCTTCCTGGCCCGGCCCGACCGTCGCTTCATCGTCACCTGCTTTGCCAGCCACATCCACCGGGTCCAGCAGGTGGCCGATGCCGCAATTGCCGGCGGCCGGGTCATCGCCACCCTCGGGCGGTCGATGCAGAAGAACGTGGGCCTGGCCCGCAAACTGGACCTCCTCCACATCCCTGATAGCGCTCTGGTGGACATCGAGGACGTGGACAACTATCCACCGGGTCGCGTCTGCGTCATCAGCACCGGGTCCCAAGGGGAGCCGATGTCAGCGCTTTCCCGCCTCGCCATCGGCGAGAACCGCTTCTTCAAGTTGCACGAGGACGACGTCGTCGTTATCAGCGCCCATCCGATCCCCGGCAACGAGTGGTCAGTTGGACGGGTCATCGACAGCCTGCACCGTTTCGGCGTTGAGGTCATCCACTCCGGCGTCGAGAACGTGCACGTGAGCGGCCATGCCCGCCAGGGTGAATTGGCCATGCTCATGACCGTCACGCAACCGGAGTTCTTCATCCCCGTGCACGGCGAATACCGCCATATGGCCAACCACGTCCGACTGGCCGCCAGTATGGGCATCGACGGCGACCGGGTACTGCTCTGCGAGGACGGGGACGCAGTCCGCCTCGATGACGGCGGGATGCAACGGGACGGCAGCGTCCCCGGCGGCTATCTGTTCGTGGACGGCAGTTCGGTAGGCGATATCGGCCACGGTGTACTGCGCGACCGCATGGTCCTTGCCGAAGAAGGTGTAGTCATGGCCGTCGCCACCGTCGACCTCAAGCAGGGCGAAGTGGTCGGTGTGCCCCAGATTGTCACCCGTGGATGGGCCTACGATCAGGACACCGATTCCCTCTTGGACGAAGCCCGCAAGCAGGTCACTCGGGCGCTCGAACAGGCATTGTCGACGGGTAGCTCCGATCACGAGACGCTCAACAGGGTGGCTCGCAAAGCCCTCGGCAAGTTGGTGGGGGAGCGCACCCGGCAGCGTCCGATGATCGTCCCGGTCATCGTCACTGTCTGACGGTCGCCACGGAGTCTTGGCCGATTGGCTGTCTCGGCCCTCCGGTCGGGTGATTCCGGCCCTTCGGGCGGCCATCGACTCGAGGATCCGAGGTGTCCCACTGACAGCCCTTCGGCAGAAGTAGCCTGGAGGGCACTGTGACGACCGCCACCAAGCGCCAGGCTGGTCGATCCGGGGCATCGCGGCCCAAGGGCAAGGCGACATCCTCGTCTCGACCGGGCCGGCGTGCCCCAGCGAAGAAGAACCAGTCCGGCAAGGGCGGACGCGCTGCTGGCCCGGGTGGCAACGGTCGGGAATCCGGTGGCCTGCTGGCCTCGATGGGGGCGGTGGCCGCCGGTCATGCCACGGATCTCTGGGGCGTGGGCCTGGTCACGCTGGGCGTGCTCTGTGCCGTCGCCTTCTACGGAGGCTCGCTGGGTCCCATAGGCCGCGGTGCCCGTGTAGGGATGGGCGACCTCTTGGGCTGGGGCCGGTTCCTCTTGCCTCCGGTGCTGATCGCCGTCGGTGTGCGCATGGTGATGGGCCGTGGCGATGATCTGGAAGGTGAGCAGACCCCCGACCGGCGTCGTGCAAGTTCTGGACATGCAGCCGAGCGTGTGCGGCGCGAGCCGGCCCGCGCCGTCATCGGCGGGACTCTCGTGCTGCTGTCGGTGTCCAGCATGGCCGCCTTGGCCGGCGGTTCACCTGCGCTGCGGTCCTCCACCAAGGAACTATCAGCAGCCGGCGGGTGGGTCGGTGCTGCAGTTGCCAACCCGCTGGGTCATGGGCTGGGCGGATTCGGCGCCGCCGTGGTCCTCGCCGCCGTCGCCGTCGTGGGGATTCTCGTGTTTACCGGGGTGTCGGTTCGCACCGCCGTCTCCAGCTTGACGCGTGCGGTGCGGTGGCTCGTCGCTTCGGCACGAGGCGACCGGTCCGGTGTGGTCGTGGATGATGTTGCTGACGAGCCCACCGACCCATTCGGACGAGCGCTGGCCGACGGGCGCCAACCATCCATGGCCGCTGTCGCTCACAAGGTGGTCGACGAGCCGGCCCCGGAGCACGTCGAGCTGATCGACGACTCCCACGACCCGTTGGTCGATGACACCCTCGAACCGGTGGTTCTTCCCGACACGGCAACTCGACCCGGCAAAGGCGAGCAACTCGAGATGCGGATGAGTTCGACGGCGGGCGACTGGAAGCTCCCCCCGACCAACCTGCTGAAGCGGGCCAAGGCTCAGGTCATCGACGAAACCGAGGTGGATGCCGCCGGAGCCGCACTCGTCCACGCACTGGCTGCTCACGGAGTCGACACCCGTCTGGTCGGTCGCACCGTCGGCCCCACGGTGACCCGCTACGAGTTGGAATTGGGAGCCGGTGTGAAAGTGGCCCGGGTCACCTCATTGTCGAAGGACATCGCCTACGCCATGGCCTCTGCCGACGTGCGGATCCTGGCACCTATTCCGGGAAAGTCGGCGATCGGCGTCGAGGTCCCGAACCGCCGTCGGGTGCTGGTCGCCCTCGGAGACATTTTGGCGTCACCCGAGGCGGCCAAGGCCACCCACCCGCTCGAGGTGGCCCTGGGCCGGGACATCGCCGGCCGGGCCGTCATGGCGAATCTGGCGGAGATGCCCCATGTGCTGGTGTCCGGTTCCACCGGCTCCGGCAAGTCCTCGTGCATCAACTCGGTACTCACCTCGATTCTGTCCCGCGCCACACCCGACCAGGTCCGGCTCATCCTCATCGACCCGAAGCGGGTCGAACTCGGCCAGTACAACGACCTGCCGCACCTCCTCACCCAGGTGGTCGTGGACCCGAAAAAGGCGGCCAATGCCCTGGCCTGGGCCGTCACCGAGATGGAGCGCCGCTACGACCTGCTGGCCGAGGTCGGACAACGGGACGT
>JAYVYR010000010.1:0-2951 GCA_043784065.1 Acidimicrobiaceae bacterium | reverse complement strand
GGCTCATGAGTTCACCCTGGAGGACCAGCACGGCCGCGTGGTGTCGCTCCGATCGCTGCGGGGGCGGCCGGTGGTGCTCACTTTCCTCGATCCGCACTGCATCGATATCTGCCCGATCATCTCAACCGAATTCGTCAAGGCCGACCAGCTCCTTGGTAGCGTCAAAGACCAGGTCACCTTCGTGGCCATCAATGTCAACCCGTACGTCACCTCGTCGGCCGACGTCCTGGCCTTCGCCCGGGCTCACCAGTTGGACGGGCTCTCGAACTTCCGGTTCCTGACCGGGAGCACCGACCAGTTAGCCAAGGTCTGGAAGGACTACGGGGTGTTCGTGCAGGCACCGGACCCTTCAGCCGACGTGGTCCACACCTCGGTGACGTACTTCATCGATCGCTCGGGCGTCGCTCGTTACGTGGCGATGCCGACAGTCGAACACCGTGCTGACGGGACGTCGTACCTTCCGCAGTCGTCGATCGACACCTGGGCCAAGGGCATTGCCGAAGTGTCGAGGAGACTCCAGACCTGACCGAGGCTGACCGAATCTGAGCGGCTGAGCCCGCTGCACTGCGGGTTGGTCGCGAGCCTGCATGATCGACGGAGCGTTGAGGTGACCGACGTCCAATGGGGATCCGGAGCAGTGAGGGAGCAGGTTGCCTGGACCGGCTCGAGTCGCTTCCGGGCATCGGTCCGTCCATGGCCGAGGGTCTCCGGCGTATCGGCTTACACGAACCGCGCAGCTGCGCGACCAACGGCCCGAGGATCGTTGCGAGCGGCCGCAGTCCATCGACGGGCCTACTGTCCGCTGCGTGCTCTCCACATTCCGGGAAGCCCAACATTTCGTCACCTGGAACGGAATCGTCGACGATGCAGCGCTGCTCCTCTGGTGGAACTGGACAGGTCCGCTACCGACATGATGACGGCCTGACCCGGCCAGGTCCTCCGTCACCTCCAGGGCACTCAGGCCGGGGCCGGATGCACAATCTGCAGGGTTCCCGGCCGCACTCCAACCACGAACACCGTGCCCGTTACGGCGTCAACCGCCACGGTATCGGGCTCACGCACTGTGGGCAGGTTCGCCACCAACCGAGGCAGGGACCCGACCAACGACAGCTCGATCAGTCGGTTGCCGGCGGTGCAGGTGATCCATAGCCGGGAGTGGGCCACGTCCACCGAAATGCCGAGCGGGCTGGCCGGCACCGTGACGCTCCCGATTTGGTGCAGGCGCGGCAGCCTGGAGAACACCCAGACGTGGGTCCCTCCGGTGTCAACCACGTAAAGCTGATCGCCGAAGGCAGCCACATGGGACGGCCCTCCGGCCAGCGGCACGTCAGCTACTAGCTGGAGCGTGGCGGCATCGAACAGCTGGAGGCGGCGAGCCCGCACGGCCACCACGGCCACATCCGGACCGGACACGGCCAGTCCACCGGGCTGGGTGGCTACCGGCACCGTGGCTATCGGCACCACCCCGCCAACCACAGTCATGGTGCTGTCGTGCTCGTTGCCCACGAACACCGTGTCGCCGGTCACAGTCACGTCGTGGGGCATGGCTCCGGTGGCGACGAGTGCGGTGGCCGCGCCCGACGGCTCAGCCACCAGCGCCAACTCGGATGACGCTTCGGCCGGGACCAGGAACGGGCCTCCTGGAGCCAGCAGGCCGATATGACGGGGCGCCGAAGGCAGGTGCACGACGACCAGGTGATGGCCCGCCTCGTCGAACAGATCGGCCCCGCCCACCTGACCGACCGCTACAACCCCCGTCGAAGGATCGACGGCCACGCCCTGGGCCGCCGGACCGGCAGCTACCACCGTCCCGGCCGGCGCAACACGGAGCCGGGGCGACACCGCTGGCTCGACTGCGCGGGGCTGGGCAGTCGGCCGCGGGGTAGATGGATGTGAGGACGAAGGTGCCGACGAACAGCCGGCTAGAGCCAGGGAACTTCCGAGGACGAGCCCTACCACGAGTGCCCGAGCCATCGGATAGGTGCACACCATGACTCGATGGTAGGTGCCGGATCCGGCCGTCCATCCGGCCGTCCATCCGGCCGTCCATTCGGCAGATAGAAGGCGTCAGATGGCGAGGACGACCTCTCGGACGAGCCGACCGACATCGTCCGCCCGACGACGGCCGAGTTCGATGATCTCGGTCGACGACACCCCGGAGGACTCCATGCCAGCCGCCAGATTCGTCACCAACGACAGTCCGAGCACCTCCGCTCCCAGTTGGCGTGCGGCGATCGCCTCCAGCACGCTCGACATGCCAACCAGGTCTGCCCCCAGCGTGCGGAGCATGCGGATTTCGGCCGGGGTTTCAAAGTGGGGACCGGGGACCTGTGCATAGACTCCTTCCCCCAACGTCCCGTCCACCGACCGGGCCAGGGCCCGCAGGCGGGGAGACCAGGCGTCCACCAAGTCGACAAAGGGCGTCGGCCGATCACCATCCGTCGGGAGTCCGTCCATCGGTGACCGGCCCGTGAGGTTCAGGTGATCGCGGATGAGTACCAGCTCACCTGGCGGAACTTCAGCACGAAGCGAGCCGGAGGCATTGGTGAGCACCACGGTGCGGCACCCGGCGGCCACTGCCGTGCGCACCGCATGGGCCACCTGGGCCGGGCCGTACCCCTCGTAGAGGTGGAGACGGCCAAGAAACACGAGCACCCGTCGGTCCCCCACCTCGACCGACCACACTTCGGAGCGCTGGTGGGACACGAACGACGGGGGGAAGCCAGGCATCGAGCCAAGCGGGTGCCGCCACCGGACGGTGCCGAGGGCTTCGGCGGCGGCGGCCAGTCCGGTGCCGAGGACCAGAGCGACGTCATGGTCGACACCACCCGAAACCTCGGCGAGTTGGTCGGCTGCATGCCCGGCCAATTCGAACGCGTGCCGGGGTAGCCACCTCGACTCTTCGGTCGGCGGGTCAACGACATCGGTCATCAACCCATGTTGGCAGACAC
>JAYVYR010000009.1:0-6568 GCA_043784065.1 Acidimicrobiaceae bacterium | reverse complement strand
CCCGGCCGTTGCGGTGGGTGCGACTTCCAGCACGTGGCGCTTCCGGCCCAACGCCGACTCAAGGAGGACCTCATCGCCGAGCAGCTGACCCGGTTGGCCGGGCTCGATCTGCGCGTCGAGGTGGAGATTGTTGACGGTGCCCCCGGGGGCCTCGGCTGGCGAACCCGGGTGGCCTTTGCCGTGGACGCCGAGGGCGGGATCGGACTCCGGCGCCACCGCAGCCACGACATCGAGCCAGTACAGCGATGTCCGATCGCCACTGACGGCGTGAACGATGCCTCCATCGGCTCCGTCAACTGGAAGGGAGCCCGCCAGGTAGAGGTCTTCGCCTCGCCCGACGGGGGCACGCCGGTGCTCCTGGTGGAGACGGGCAAGGAGCGGCTCGACGGCCTGCCCGACCTCGCCGTGGGACTGGTGTGGAAAGGACGGACCCTGCGGGCGCCCGACCACGTGGAGATCGACGTGGCCGGCAACCGGTTCGCTGTCGGTGCGGGGGTGTTCTGGCAGGTCCACCCGGCAGCCGGGCCGCTCCTGACGCGAGTGGTGCTCGAGGGGCTCGGCGCCCGCCCGGGGGATCGGGTGGCTGACCTGTATGCCGGGGCGGGTCTGTTCACCGTGGCCCTGGCCCGGACGGTCGGCCCGAAAGGCGTTGTCGTGGCAGTCGAGCGCAGCGGACCAGCCGTCGCCGACCTGAAACGCAACTCCACAGGACTCGGACAGGTCGAGGTCCTGAAGTCCGATGTGACCCCCGCCCTGGTGGCCCGTCGCCTCGGTCGGCCTGACCTCGTGGTGTTGGACCCGGCCCGGGCCGGTGCCGGTCGTCAGGTGATGGCCGCACTCGTCGCACTCGAGCCGCCGCCGCGCCGGGTGGCCTATGTGTCGTGCGAACCGGCCCCGTTCGCTCGCGACCTGAAAGTGGCCCTGGAGGCGGGATGGACGATCACGTCACTGAGAGCCTTCGACCTCTTCCCGATGACTGAGCACGTCGAGATGGTCGGGATCCTGGAGCCGCCGACCAGGTGAGCCGCCGGTTTGCTGCTGCGTCCGTTCGTTGGTCCGTGACGACGGGCCGACGGATGCGCCGGGGTGCCCGCTGTTACCCTCGAACCGTGCATGGCAGACCGCTGGGCCTACTCGTAGCGGCCGGTCTGGCGGTATCTGCTTGCTCTGGTGGGGCACCGGCCAGCGCGCCGACAACTACGAGGGCCCCGAAGCCGGCCGGGGCGATGCCGTCGCCCATTTCCGTGCAAGTTTGCTCGAAGGAGGCCCAGCGGGAGATGGCCTCGGCCCTGGGCGAGACGGCCAAGGTGTCGACACCGACGTGGATCGTCCAGCGCTACGCCTGCACCTACGGTTACCCGACCTCGACGCCCGCTGGCTCATTTGACGTGTCGGTCAAGGAGCTTTCGAACTGGACCGACACCTACGCCTACTACGACGCGCTCGTAGCTCGATTGGGCAAGAGCCGTGACCTCCAGTCCTTGGGCCAGGCGGCGTTTCAGGGCACCGATGGCTCAGTTGTGGTGCGCAAGGACTGGAAGGTACTGCTTGTCGACAACATCGGGTTGCCGGCCCAATTCGGCGTGCCTCCCACCAGCTCGGCATCGGTCGCCGTCACCGTGGCCGACGTGATTTTGGGGTGCTGGGCGGGGGACTGAGGCCCGAGTCGGGCGTGCTCCCTTCAGTGCTTGTATGCACCCTTGACGGTTTGGATCAGGCCGAGGCACATTTCGTCGGATGAGCCATCGCCCCAGACCACATAGCGGGCTGGGAGTTTGCGAAGTTGGGGCAGCTCCTGGCGCAACGTCGGGTCGAACGTGCAGCTGACCTGGACGGTATCGCCGGGGTGGGTCATGACCGGATGGGCCAACGTGTACGACCGCTGGTAATCGAAGTTGAAGTTCTTGACGTCGAGCAGCACCTTCTGGTTCGGCGTGCCCGGGTCGAGGATGATCCGCATGGCCCGCCCGGTGAGATGCATGTGGGCGTTGAGCCGCACGATGGTCTGGTTGGCGTCGATGGGCCACGTGCACGATGTGGTGGTTCCTGACGGCGGGTTTGCGGGATTGCGACCGCAGGCCTGCTCGATGATGTTGTCGAATGTGGCGGCCCACGGACCGAAGCGCTTGGCCAGGTCGGCCAGTGAAGCGGTGCGATCACACAAGGCACCGGTCACCGTGGCTGGGCAGGGGACGTCCGGCGGGGCCGGGCGCAGATCGAGGCTGAGGGCCTGGAGCGGCGTCGAGGCCGGTACAGTCGTCAGCTGCAGTTTGGCTTGAACCGGCTTGTCGCCTCGCAACAGGTTGTAATGGATCTGCTCGACTACCATGCTGCCCGCCGGCAGCCACACTCCGGTCCCGACCGGTTCGACGTCTTGGCCGTGGCCCGGTGCCCAGGCAGTGAGCCACGGGGTGTTCGAAATCTCTCGGATCGATGCCGATCCTGGTAGGGCCGACTCACCGAAGCACGTCCAGCCCTTGCCGCTCTTGTCGTCGGCCCGGGCCTGGGCCGCCAGCTTCGGTGGGATGAGGAAGAGGATGGCGTGGTGGACCTCGCCGCTGTTGGGAAAGAAATGCGCCTTCACGATGTACGAGCTCTTGGTCACGCGGGGGTCGATGAGCGTGCAGTGGTAGTCGTCGGTGCCACCACCCGGAGCGGACGGCGTGTAGGAAGCGCCCTGCATGGAGATGCTCGACTCCCGGGGCGACGAGGCGTTGGCCTGAGTGGTGACGAGACCGACGGCAAGTGCAGTGGTGGCGAGAACGCCGGCCAGAGCCAGACGTGCGATTCGAGAGTTCATGTCGAGAGGCTAGCCCTGCGCAACTCCTGGTGCCTCGTCATGGTGGAGCGTGGTCCTGTTCAGCGCCAGCGGGCTGCTTACCTCAGCGAATTGCCCGAGAGTCCCGGTGGTCATGCCGCTACGGTGGCCACATGGCTACCTTCTTGGACAAGCAGGCAACCGTCGATCTGCAGCGCAATGAGTTCCGACAGTTGATCGAACTCGGTGCCGACCTCGATGAGGGGGGATGGGACACGGCGACATGCCTGCCCGGCTGGACCGTGCGGGACGTAGTCAGTCATATCGTCGGGGCCGAGGCCATGCTTCTGGGCGAGCCGGTTCCCGGGTCGGACACCTCGCACCTCACCCATATGCGCAACCCGATCGCCGAGGCAAACGAGGTGTGGGTCGAGGCCTACCGAGGACTGTCCGGGGCGGAGATGGTGGCACGACTGGAGGACGTCACGACTCGCCGGTTGGCAGAACTGGACGCCATGACCCAGACCGAATTCGACGCCCCCTCCTGGACGCCAGCCGGTAAGGACGAGACGTATGGCCGGTTCATGCGCATCCGGCACTTCGACTGCTACCTCCATGAGCAGGACATCAGATTGGCCCTCGGGATGTCAGGTCGCCAAACAACCGAGGATCTCGCATCGTCGCTCGACGAGGTGGCCACCGGACTTGGGTACATCGTCGGACGTAAGGCCGGCATACCCGACGGTTCCCGGGTGCGCATCGACCTGACCGGGCCACTGTCCCGGACCTACCTCGTCCAGGTCGACGGCCGGGCAGCTGTGGTTGACGCGCTCGACGCTGATCCCACCGTGGCGATCGAACTGCGGGCCTTGCACTTCCTGCGACTCACCGGGGGCCGCCACGACGCCGGAGTGAATCCCGAGGACGGGGTGCGGTTTTCAGGCGATGGTCAACTCGGCCGTCAGCTGATTGCCAACTTGGCCTTCACCATCTGAGCTGGCACATTCAGATGATGCCTCACCGGTTGCGGATCAATCCAAACCAACGTGGGCAAGTACATCGCCATCGAGGCGGTCGCTCGTCCACCCGCTCACGGGTTCCGGTCCGCATGACGACGAGGAGCTGAGTGCGGTCTTGTTCCAGTCGAGCACCACACAGTGGACGCGCGGATTTGGTGGGTCGAACATGAACCCAGCCAGGAGAACCGGGTGAGCAACAGCCAGTGGTGCGTCATGTCAGGCTGCGATGCCGACTCCGACCGTCCCCATGGTGATCAGAACACCCAGGACCAGTCCCACCACGGCCATGGTCGTGTGGTGGCGAGGCTCGCGCAAGGAGATGATTCCGAGTGAGATCGCGGGGGCTCCAAAAGTCAGTCCGACCAACTGACTGATTGCACCGGGTACGCCGGGAAGGAGCACACATGCGAGTCGGAGGCTGAAGACGACGATTCCTATGAGAGCGGCGACCATGCCGACGGTGTCGATATCAGCATGTTCCGCGAGTGACGAGTTTGGCTCGTTGTCCATTGCCTCTCTCCTGGGTTGACGTTTCCGCAATCAGATGCCATACATTGGCTCTGCTGTGGAATCCTTCGTCGGCTATCGCCGTCGGGACCGTCTCCAATCGACGGCAAGTTGCCAATGCGGTGGCCCTAGGTCCCTGCACCTTGATGTGCTACAAATAACACATGACTTCCGTCGGGGTCCGCGAGCTTCGCCAGCGGGCAAGTGAATTGCTTCGATTGGTCGAGCAGGGCGAGACCGTAGTGATCACCGATCGCGGTCGCCCGGTGGCACGACTCGCCCCGCTTCCCACAGGCACCCCTCTTGAGCAGATGCGCGCCGCCGGCGAAGTGGATCCGGGATCGGGCGATCTTGACGATCTGCCCGAACCGCTGGAGTTACCTCCCGGTGTGGAGACCCCGGGTGCTGCGCTACGTCGACTGCGTAGTGGCGAACGCTGACCATGGCGGCCACGTACCTGGACTCCTCGGCCATCGTCAAACTGGCTGTACTCGAGCCTGAGTCGGATGCCTTGCGCCGACATCTTCGACGCCGGCGTCCCCTGGTGTCGAGTGCCCTCGCACGGACCGAGGTCCTTCGATCCCTCCTTGGTGGAGGGGCCCCGGCGTTGGCTGCAGGTCGGCGTGTGCTCGCCCGCATTGATCTGATACGTCTCAATGATCGCGTGTTGAACAGCGCAGGAACGCTCCAGCCCGTGCTGCTCCGATCATTGGATGCCATCCACCTGGCCACCGCCGGGCGGCTCGGGGTCGATCTGGGCGAGATCGTCACCTACGACGAGCGTATGGCGGCGGCGGCAACGTCCATGGGGTTCAAGGTGGCAGCGCCCAGTTGAACCGTCCTCGACCAGCAGGTGAGGGCCACCGGGCGACTGAGCCAGCTAGCTACCGACCAGCCGGTACGGGTCACTGCACCTGATGGTCGGTGGAGCCCAGCGCCACGAGTGCTTCGCCGGACAGCCGGTACCCGATCCCCTCGTTCATCGGCACCACTCCAAGGTAAACATTCAGACCCCCGTAGGCATGGGTAGAAGAGGCCCCTGACCTCGCGATTCGCGATTTCGTCTCGAACGTGCTCGAATTCCATGCATGTCGGAGACGGAACGTGAGCACCTGGAGGCGGAGAACGAGGCGCTGCGTGCCGACAACGCAACCCTCACCGGTGAGGTGGCCCGCCTGACCCGTCGTGTCAACGAGCTGACCCGGCTGATCGGCAAGGGATCGAAGAACTCGTCGTCGCCACCGTCGTCGGACTCGCCGAAGAACCGTGCAGAGGCAACGAAGACCCGAGCGGATCGCCGTGCTGAGGCGAAGGCGAAACGCAGAGACGACGTGGAACGTCAACGGGGCAAGCAACCAGGAGCACCGGGTGCGAACCTGTCGATGCGGCCTGACCCCGACGAGATCGTCGACCACCCGCCGACCCACTGTCACTCCTGTGGGGACGACCTCTCCGACGCGCCGGTCGAAGGGATGGAGTCCCGTCAGGTGTTCGACACTCCTGAGCCTGTACTTCCCCGCTACACCGAGCACCGAGCGGTCACGAAACGGTGCATCAGTGGAGCGAGGACGAAAGGAATCTTCCCGGCCGAAGCAAGAGGACCCGCCTCGTACGGACCGAACGTGCGTGCCGCTGTCCTCTACCTCCTCATGGGTCAACACCTCCCCGTCGAACGGACCGCACAGGCGATGGCATCGCTCCTTGGGTATCCGGTGTCCACCGGGTTCGTCGCCTCCCTGGCAACGGAGGCGGCTGACGGCCTGGTCGAGTTCCTGGACGAGCTGAAGGCCCGGCTGATCTCCTCGTCGCTGATCCACGTCGATGAGACGTTCGACCAGGTCGGGACCGAGAAGGCCTGGTTCCACGTGGCCACCAACGAGCTCTACACGTACCTGGTCGCCTCCATGACGAGGGGCAAGTCCGCACCGGACGAGGCGGGCGTGCTTCCCGAGTTCAACAGGGTCATGGTGCACGACCGTCTGGCCATGTACTTCAACTACGACAAGGCAACCCACGCCATATGTCTGGCTCACATAGTTCGCGAGCTCAAGTCCGTCGCCACCGGCTGGGATCAGGGGTGGGCCAACGACATGGCTGCACTGTTGATCGAGATGAACAACGCGGCCCATGCGGCACGTGCCGCCAACAAGACCCGCCTGCCCCGTCGGGTGGTCACCACGTTTCTGGCCCGCTACGACGGGCTGGCGGCCGCGGGACTGGCGGCCAATCCCACACCGGTCGGGCGCAAGCGGGACAGCATCGAGGCAGCTGGCTACAACCTGGC
>JAYVYR010000008.1:0-12278 GCA_043784065.1 Acidimicrobiaceae bacterium | reverse complement strand
TCACCGACAGCCCCCGGGGCTCCCCGGATGCAATGCAAACCGCCCGCCACGTGTCGTCGACCACGAAGGTGTCGTCCCTGCCCGGCTCAGCCAGGTGCCGGCGGATGTTGTATCCCTTGGCCACGGCCTCTTTGCCCCAGTAGGTGACGAAGTGGTCGTCTGCGTAGAACACCTCGGGCGGGTGTTCGTCGGCTGCCAGCATCGCCTTGGCGAAGGCGGTCTGGAGAGCGACCGGGTCTGTCACCTCGGCCAGTGCCCGAAGTCCGGGCCGCAGGGTGCGAAGGTGGGGAAAGACAGTGGTCCCGAGCAGTACACCAGCGTCGCTGCCCACCAGGTGCTTGGTTCCCTCCATCGAGTTGGTGCCGAGAGCGAACGAGAAGGTGGAGGCAGACACCAAGGACGCTGCGTCATAGCGTCGGACCGCTCGGATGGGCAGTGTCGAGAGGATCTCCTCAGTGCCGAGGCGGGTGAGGAAGGCGTGGAGGAGCATCGCCCCCGCGTAACGGGAGGAGACCTCTGTGTCACTGAGGCGGGGAAGTGGCGACGGTGTGATGTCGGAACCAGGCCGGGCGTCGCCATCTGGAGTGTCGTGCCGAGCGGCCCCGGGTTGGTCGCTCGCGACCTGCTCATCTGACTCGGGTGACTCCTCGTCGTTGACGAGCGTGTCATCGGTGACGAGCGTGGCGCTCTTGTCGCGATCACCCATGGCTGCCAATCGTCGTCCGATGGTGCCGGAGTGGACACCCAGGCGCTTGCCGATCGCAACGTC
The DNA here is from genome assembly GCA_043784065.1 of Acidimicrobiaceae bacterium. Lineage (GTDB taxonomy): Bacteria > Actinomycetota > Acidimicrobiia > Acidimicrobiales > RAAP-2 > Bog-756. Next base: position 11,509 of record JAYVYR010000008.1, on the reverse strand, counting down.
GGACATCCCGGATGCAGACCACGCAGCTGCTCTGGCCAACTGCGAAGAGGAAAGGCTCCGTCGACGCCCGCGGGGACGCACGATGCCCTCTGACCCACGGTCCCGGGCCCGACCGCGAAGCGTCGAGATGTACTGGGCTGTCAGTCCGAAGCAGGCCGCAACGTCGGTGCAGGAGAACCCGGCGTTGCGCAGGCCAACGATGGCCAGGTTCTGCATCCCGAGATCGTCCGCGTCAAAAGAGGCGAACAGGTGCGGGCCTCGGAAGATGACGACCTGGCCGCCAGTCTCGAGGCAATCGAGCGACCACGGTTCGGGCATCCCTGCAAGCCCCACTGCTACGACATCGCCCACAACGGCGTCTTACCAAGAACGCACCCTGAACTCTCCTATGTTCGCGAACTGTTTGCACCAACGAACTTCCAGGTGAGGGGCCTGCCACGGCACTGCTACCGGAATTCTGAGCCTTCTCGAAGGTCACGGCGAACGGTGTCGAGTTCCGAGCGAGGACCCGCCCTTCGGCAACACGCTGTGTAGGAATCATCTCCTCCCAAGTGGAGCAAAGGCGTCCAGTCTGATCGAGTAACTGTGTGAAGTTCAATTGCCATTGTCGGGATTCAGTACAAACCTACTGTTAAGCGCCTGACACTCCCTGCGAACGAACCGGCTAGATAGTCGCAGGAGATGCGCATTGAGTAACCAGGCGTTACAGCGACGACTTCGGCCACCGGCATGGCCAAGAAGCGGCAGCGCTCACCGATCACTCTGGACCGTCGGCGCTCAATACGTGCTCAAACCCGCCGGACACACGACGATCAGATCGCAGGGCCGGACTTCCCAGATGATGATCAGCGAGTCCCGAAGGTCGTCCCCTAACCGCTCGAAATTCTCGAGGTTCCCGGCGGACGACCGGTGAACCTGATGCGACACGATACCCGGGATCGGAAGGTCGGACGCTTGGATTCTCCCCAACTACGCCGCCGAAATTCGGGCCCGAAGCTGGGCTGACACGAAGTGCCTTCATCAGGATGGGGTGACAGCCACCCCATCCTGATGGATACCGGAAACCGTGCTGGTCCGGCGTGTGAACCGGGACGTTCAGTCGTCGAGTTTGAGGGCGGAGACGAAGGCTTCCTGGGGGACCTCGACGCGACCGATGTTCTTCATCTTCTTCTTTCCTTCCTTCTGCTTCTCCAACAACTTGCGCTTACGGGTGATGTCGCCGCCGTAGCACTTTGCCAAGACGTCTTTGCGCCGGGCCTTCACCGTCTCGCGGGCTAGGACCCGTCCGCCGATGGCGGCCTGGATAGGGACCTCAAACATCTGGCGTGGGATCAGTTCCTTGAGTTTCTCGGTCATCCGACGTCCGTAGTAGTCGGCCTGGGACCTGTGAACGATGGTGGAGAATGCATCGACCGGCACATGGTTGATGAGCAGGTCCACCTTGACCAGGTCAGCAGTCACGTAACCACCCGGCTCGTAATCGAGACTGGCATAGCCCTTGGTCCGACTCTTCAGTTGGTCGAAGAAGTTGACCACCACCTCGGCCAGCGGGATCACGTAGACGAACTCAACCCGCTCGGGCGAGAGGTAGTCCATCTTCACCATCTCGGCCCGCTTGCCCTGGCAGAGCTCCATGATCGTGCCGGTGTACTCCGACGGGGTGAGAATTGTGGCCCGCAGCATTGGCTCGTCGACGTGGTCGAGCAGAGTGGGCTCGGGCAGCTCGGAGGGATTGTCGACGTCCACCTGTGTATCGTCGTTCAAAAAGGCACGGTAGGCGACAGATGGGGCAGTGGCGATCAATGAAAGGTTGAATTCCCGTTCGAGCCGTTCGCGCACGATCTCCATGTGGAGGAGACCGAGGAACCCGCACCGGAAGCCGAATCCGAGAGCGCGCGACGACTCCGGCTCGTACGTGAAGCTAGCATCGTTCAGACGGAGTTTCTCAAGGGCATCACGTAGGTCGGGCAGTTCGTCGCCATCGATGGGGAACAGGCCACAGAACACCATCGGTTTGGGGTCGCGGTAGCCGTCGAGGGCGGTGCCGGCCGGATGGATGGCCGTCGTGACGGTCTCCCCCGAGCGGGCTCCGCCGACGTTCTTGATGCCGGCGATGAGGTAGCCGACCTCGCCCGGGCCGAGGTCGGCGACGGGCAACATCACCGGTGTGCGCACGCCGATCTCCTCGATCTCATGGTTAGCTTCGGCCTGCATAAACCGCAGACGATCGTTCTGGGTGAGGGTGCCGTCCATCACCCGGATCGAGCTGACAACGCCCCGGTACTGGTCGTAAGCCGAATCGAAGATCAGGGCCCGAAGCGGCGCCGAAGTGTCTCCGGTGGGGGCGGGAATTCGGGCCACAATGGCATCGAGCAGTGCTGGTACTCCCTCGCCGGTCTTGGCCGAGATGTGGAGGATGTCGGCGGCGGGCAATCCGAGCACCGTCTCGATCTCCGCCGCGCAGCGCACGGGGTCGGCGGCCGGTAGGTCGATCTTGTTGAGCACGGCCACAATCTCAAGATCGTTCTCCAGGGCCTGGTAGCAGTTGGCCAGAGTCTGGGCTTGAATCCCCTGAGAGGCGTCGACCAGCAGCACGGCACCTTCACAGGCGGCTAGCGAACGGCTGACTTCGTAGCCGAAGTCGACGTGGCCCGGGGTGTCGATGAGGTGGAGCGTGTGGCCCGCCCACGCCACTCGCACGTTCTGGGCCTTGATGGTGATACCCCGCTCCCGTTCGATGTCCATCGAGTCCAGGTACTGCTCGCGCATCTGGCGCGGGTCGACGGCTCCGGTCAGCTCCAGGATGCGGTCGGACAGGGTCGACTTGCCGTGGTCGACGTGGCTGATGATGGAGAAGTTGCGGATGCGGTCGATGGGTAGCACGGGTCGCCCAGCGTACCCAAGGCCGGCGGGGGCCGACCCCCGGTGGGTCGGACGCGGCCTGGCGTGCCCCGGACGCCGCCCGTCCCGTTGCCGTCGGCACCAATCCGCCCTGAACTGCTATTCTCTGGTGTCTCCCGCTAGGCGATCCCACGAGGGTCCCCGGAGGACCTGAAACAGCCCGGGCCGGTGATGCTCGTATTCACCCGGGCCCGACGCACGAGGATGAAGAGGACAAGCAGTGGCCAACATCCGTAGCCAGATCAAGCGCAACCGCCAGACGATCAAACGCCAGGCCCGCAACAAGGCCGTGCGTTCCGAGTTGCGGACACGCACCAAGAAGGCCCACTCGGCCATCGCTGAGGGTGCGGAGAATTCCGAGGAATCGGTCCGGCTCGCCATCAAGCGGATCGATAAGGCAGCCTCTAAGGGCGTTATTCACAAAAACCAGGCGGCCAACCGCAAGTCCCGCTTGATGAAACGAGCGGCTCGGGTTTCTGCCGGCGCCTGAGCTGCACCGAAACGGCCCACGGCTGAGCCGGATGATCAAAGTATCCGAGTCCCGCCTCTGGCGGGACTCGGCGCGTCCGGGCTCGAGATCGCGGTGGGAAGCACCACCTCTGACGCCACCTTGAATTGATCCTCGGCGGGACCTCCCTTCACCGAGAAAACTCACCCGAGGGATCAATCCTCGGCGGCCTCGGTCAGACCGGGACCGTCATTACGCACGTTGCCCACCGAACTCCCCACCGGTCGGCTGATGAGCGTGCCGCCTGGCGACGGCACCAACAGCGACTCAAGTTCCGGCCTGTCCTGATTCGTCGGGTCGAGCCACTCGTCCAGAACGTTGTCCTCCATAACCACCGGCATGCGGTGATGGATCGCTCTCATGTCCGGACCCGCTTCCGTGGTGATCACCGTGCAGGTGCGCAGCGGCGGCTGGTCGGCAACAGCCGTGGCCCGGGCGTCCGGCCCGCCCCACCACTGTTCCCAGAGTCCGGCCAGGGCCAGTGGCCGGCCATCGGCCCGGGTGAAATAGTAGGGACGCTTCGGACTCTCCGTCCCGGGCTTCCACTCGTAGAACCCGTCAGCCACCACCACCAGCCTCCGGGTCGCCAACGCTGAACGGAACGACGGCTTCGTCGCCACAGTCTCGGCCCGGGCGTTGAACATTCGACTTCCCACTGACGGGTCTTTGGCCCACGACGGCACCAGCCCCCACTTGTATCGGCCGAGCTCGCGATGGAACGGTGCCGCCGCACCGACCGCTTCGCCGGCCATGGCTGCATCAGGTACGTCGGCCACTGCCAGGATCGTCCGGGTCGGAGGGACGTTCCAACTCGGCCGGGCATCGGGGTCGATGTCGAACCCGAGCTGGGCATCGAATACGCGTGCCAGGTAGTCCGGGTCCGAGTAGAGCGAGATCCGTCCGCACATTGCGCCATCCTACGGCCCGTTACCGTTGGTCATAGGGCCCGGCGGACCGCCGCTGCTACTTGGGCGGGAAGTAGTAGAACTTTCCGTCGCACCGGTAGCCGTGCTGGGGGCCGTCGATCGGCGGGTTGTCCAGTCGCTGGATCACGCCGTTCTTGATCTGGGCGATCACGTAGCAGTAGGCCGGAAGTTTCTGGGCAGGGTTGGAGCTGGCGATGAGGTAGTTCCCGTTGAAGTTGGTGATCTTCTTGAGTTGTTGGAGTATCGAGCCCCGGGTGGCGTTGTGCCCTGCGGCCTGGAGTGCTTGGGTGAACAGCTGTCCCGACAGCCAGCCAAATAGCGTATACAGGTCAGGCTTGAATCCGGGAGACACCTTTTGGACCCAGGTCTGGAAGGTCTTGGCTGCGGGCAGTTGACTGGCGTCCTCGCCCAAAAACAGCGAATTGACCATCTCCACGTAGGCCCCCTCGACCGCCGCTGCGCCGCCGGAGTCCGTTACCAGCTGCTCCGAGTAGGTCGAGGCGCCGAATACGAGATGCGGATGGAAGTCCTGCTGATTGAGCGCTTTGATCACCGAGGCCGCGTAGTTGGCGGGCATCTGCTCGAGGAACAGGATCTTCACCCCGGCATTGCGCATGGCCACAACATTCTGAGTGAAGTCGGTCTGGGTGATTCCGAACTGTTGGTCGTAGACAACGTTGTACCCCTGGGACTTCATGGCCGCCTTCTCGCCACCCCACTTCGTGATGGCGGATGGCTGGTCGGCAACGAGTGCGCCGGCATGTTGCACGTCTGCGGGAAACTTCTGCTTGAAGTACTGCAACGGGCCGGTCGGCCATCCGATTGCTGCCGGGTCGGGGCTGAAGCTGTTGGGTAGATCGCCCGCTACCTGGCTGAGGGAGACAGTTGCATTAGGCACGGCAGGGTTGGCGGCCAGCACGGTCGCCCCGAATGTGTCCTCGAGGCTGAATCCGCCTACCGCCGCGAAGTCCTTCTGGGCGACCTGCTCGGTGGCCTGCTTGTTTGGCGCACCCTGGTAGCCGTCGTCGTACGAGTCGACGAGGATCTTGCGCCCATTGATGCCACCGGTCGAGTTGACATAGGCCGACCACGCCTGGGTCCCGATGTTTGCACCCTTGAACAGTCCGAAGGCCAGGGTCGACACGTTGCCTACCGTCACCAAAGTGGCCGTGAGGCCGGTGGTATCGCTGAAGGCGGACGCCGGGATTCCCGCCGTGCCACTGGACGTTCCGCCGGACGAAGTCGCGGCCGGTTGCGCCTTTGTGGACGAGCAGGCGGTGAGCGTCCCTGCCAGTGCAAGGCCCACCATGGCTACCGTCAACGTCCCGGACCGACGTCGGACCTTCGTCCCGCTGCCATTGATCGAGTACCGCATCATCGTTTCCCCCCGTTGTTCTGGTGCCCGGTAGGCCTAAGGCCCATCCCCCCCGGCACGACACCGTCCAACTGACTCTAGAGAATGCTCGTGGGCCATGCGCGGTGACTGGCTCATCCACTCGCATCACCAACACCGCTGGCCCGTTCCCGGTGCATGGCATTGATCCGGTCGCGTGACAAGTTGACGAACTCCCCCGTCGCTTCCACCTTGACCACGCCCCCTTGCATCAGTCGGCCGACGCTGTACGTTCTCCGGTCGGTGACTTCGATCACCTCGGATTCGAACTCGGTGTCGATGCCGATAATCGTCGGTTTCAGGTAGCGGATGCTGAGCTCCACCGTCGGCCCGGCCGCATCGGCCACCACGTTGGCCGCTGTGAGGATGATGTCGAATGCCGCGGCGATAGCTGCACCGTGGACGCAACCCGGGGCCCCCTCGTACTGTGGGGCGAAGACCACCTTCCCGAATGCCTTCGGCGGGTCGAACCAGAGTTCGATGGGCGGGGCCACCGGATTGCACGATCCGACCACCATGTCGAAGGGCATGGCCGCCATCAGATTGGAGAGCTCGCGGGGACTGATCGACTCCTCGGCAAACCGCCCGACCGGTTCCGGACCGTTGTCGGGGACCTCGGCGGCGAGTTCGTCACACAGTGCTCCGACCCGAGCGGCGACGGCGGTGAAAGTACCCGGCTCGGGGGTGGATGTGACGGTGAGCTGCATCAGCCGACGAACGGCGGCGGCCAGCTCTTCCCGCCCGCCCCCGCTCCATGGTCGCCCCATCGGACCCATCCGACGGGGGGCTTCCGTTGTCGTCTGGTCAGCCATCGGACCCGGCAAATCGGGCGACGTGGACGGCATGGGCGTCAAGGACCTCCAGTATCTCGCTACGGGAACCGGACGGAACCCGCAGTACGACCTCGTCGACACCCAGACCAGCGAAGTGATCCAACTTGGCCTCGGTGGGAATCGTCCCGAACGGCACCACCCGGGCCAGCTTAGGGTCACGTCCGGCATTCTCGAAGGCTTGTCGGAGCACAGGCATGGCCTCACTCACTCCCGACCCTCCGATGGGCATCCACCCAGTGCCATATTCGGCGATGGCCGCGAAGTTGCCCGGTGTGGCGGCCCCGCCCAGCAGGACGGGCACGCCAGATTGCTGTACTGGCTTGGGGCGGCTCCAGCACGGGTTGAGGTCCACGTACTCACCATGAAATTCAGCAGGGTCGTCCCGCCACAGCGCCTGCATGCAGAGCACGTGCTCGCGGGCGATGGCCCGTCGGTTGGCGAACTTCACTCCGTGGTCAGCCGCCTCCACGCGGTTCCAGCCGAATCCGATGCCGAGGACCATCCGCCCGCCGCTCAGGTGGTCAAGGGTGGCAACCTGCTTGGCCAGCACGATCGGGTCGTGCTGGGCGACCAGCACCACACCGGTCCCAAGGAGCAAATTCGTCGTTACCGATGCCGCCGTAGCCAGGGCCACGAACGGATCGAGGCTGCGCTTGTAGTCCTCGGCCCGCACACCCTCGACTAGCGATGGCGGGGCATCAGCCCGGACCGGCAGATGGGTGTGCTCAGGAAGGTAGAGCGACGCAAAGCCGCGTTCTTCAGCCGCCCGGGCCAGATCGGCCGGCGCCATGTCCCGATCAGTCAGGAAGCAGGTGATACCGAGCCGCACGCGCCTCAGGCCCCCAGTCCGGCGGCCAACTGCTCGCCGGGGTTGACGTCAGGGTCGGCGAACAGGTCAGCAAACGCGGCCTCCTCGCGCCGGCGGGCGTCCGATACGGCCGAGCCACGGGCTTGGAGCATGAGGTGCTTGATCCGTCGGGTGGCATGGGCCGGAAACGAGGCGATGGTATGAGCCAGTTCCAGAGTCTCGGCCAGCACGGTCCCGTCCGGGCAGGAGCGCAGGGCGAGCCCGCACGACACGGCCTGCGGAGCGGAGATCCACTCGGCTGCCAGCAATGCCAGTGAGGCCTGCTGCCATCCCATCCGGGCGGGCAGAAGGTAGCTGCTGGCCGCCTCGGGAGGGACGCCCATTTCGGCGAACGGGGCGCGCAAGCGGGCCGACTCGTCCATCAGGACCAGGTCGACGTGGCCAAGGATCGAACAGCCGAGGCCCATACCCACGCCGTGCACGGCGGCCAACAACGGCTTGTCGAAACGCATCAGCAGATCGAGCAGGTCCTGAAAACCGGAGCCGGCTTCGGAGTCGGCCTCTCCGGTGGCGATGGCCACCATCTCGCGAAGATCCTGACCGGAGGTGAACGCCTTGCCCCGACCGGTCAGAACGACGGCATGGACGTCGTCGTCGCCGAGGCCACCCGACAGCGCACCGGCGACCGCCCGGTACATGGCCTGGTCGAAGGCGTTGCGGACCTCGGGACGGTCGAACGCCACGACCATGACGTGGTCGATGAACTCCAGCTCGATGCGGTGGTCGGCTCGGGCATGGCCAATGTCGTCGGCCGACGGGTGCGTCACGGACGGACCACTTGGCCGCCGTCGACGTTGAAGATATGGCCCGTGATCCACGATGCCTCGTCGGACAACAGGAACAGGCACATGCCAACCAGGTCCGAGGTCTGCCCCATTCGCTTGAGGGCCAGACCGGCCAGAATCGGCTGCATGAACGAGTCGGGTACCACCGTCCGCGACGCCTCGGTATCGGTGGGTCCGGGGGCGATGGCATTGGTCCGGATGTTGTCACCACCCAGCTCGTGAGCCATCTGTTGGGTGATCGAGTTCACTCCGGCCTTGGCTAGCCCGTAAAAGCCGGCATACATGTACGCGGCCGTCGAGGACTGATTGACGATGGCGCCGCCGCCACGGGCCTTGATAGCCGGGTAGCAGGCCCGTACGCAGTTGAGGGCACCGAGCATGTTCACCGACAGGAACCGGGTGAGGTACTCCCAGTCCACGGTCAACAGGAGATCGAGCTTCATGCCACCGAAGATGGCGGCGTTGTTCACCAGATAGTCGATGCCGCCGAACTCGTCGACCGTCGCTTGGGCCATGGCCTGGGCCGACGCCGGGTCGGCCACATCGACGACGACCCCGAGTGCCGATCCTCCGTTCGCGCGAATGCAAGAGGCCACGGCTTCGGCCTTGTCGGCATCGATGTCGGCCACGACGACCGAGGCGCCAGCCGTGGCAAGGGCCTCGGCATAGGCCTGGCCGATGCCGCCGGCAGAACCGGTGACGATGGCCACCTTGCTATCGAAATTGAACTTGGTGGTGGGGGTGGCTTCGGTCATGTCAGGACTCCTTCGAATATGTCTCAGCCGTTGCGGCCGCGACGGCCTTCGCCGCTTTGGCCCGTTCGGCAATGATCTTCTCGGCAGCGGCGTTGACCCCAGTCGACAGCGGCCACCCGACGTAGTGAGCCAGGTGGAGGACGATCTCCCGGACCTGCTCCTCGGTCAGCTCCGCGCGCTCGAGCGCCGAGCGGAACTGGATCTCCAACAGATTGGCCTGGCCGAGCGCGGCCAACACCCCGATGGTGAGCATCCGTCGGTCCCTGGTGTCGAGCGCCTCGCGGGTCCAAATGGCCCCGAACAGGTGGTCGACCGTGACGTCTACGTAGGGGCCGGCGATGGTTTCGGGGTCGACGCTGAAGCCGTAGATCTCGTCCATCTTGGCCATGCCGGCGGCACGTGTCCCGTCAGTTCCTTCCGTCATCACGCCTCCCAATGTCGTCGATGGTGCAGTCCGAGTAGTTGGTCACGCCGGCTCGGCCAGCGACTTGATCTCGAGGTACTCTTCAAAACCGGCCACACCCGACTCTCGCCCGACTCCCGACTGTCGATACCCGCCGAAGGGCATGTCCGGGCTGAACCACAGTCCGCCGTTGATGCCAACGGTGCCGGTGCGGATCCGGTTGGCGACACTGAGGGCCCGCTCTCGGTCGGTCGACCATACCGAACCAGACAGGCCGTAGGCCGAGTCGTTGGCCAGCGCCACGGCATCGTCGTCGTCGTCGAAGGGGATGACCACCAGTACGGGGCCGAAGATCTCCTCCTGGGCCACCCGGGCGTCGTTGCCGACCCCGACGATGAGGGTCGGCTCGACGAAGAATCCGCCGTCGACACCTGCTGGCCGGCCACCGCCGACAGCGAACGAACCACCCTCCTCGATGGCCAGTTTCAGGTAGCCCTCGACCCGGTCGCGCTGGCGGGCACTGATCAGCGGTCCACAGATCGTCCCCGGATCGGTCGGGTCCGCCGCCGGAAGCTTGGCCATCACCCGCAACGTCGAGTCGACGGCCTCGTCGAACAGGGACCGGGGGACGAGCAGGCGGGTGGTGATGGCACACCCCTGGCCGGCATGGGTACACACGGTGAACGCCGCCGTGGCACAGGCACCGCGCAGATCGGCGTCGTCCAGGATCACGAAGGCCGACTTGCCGCCGAGTTCCAGGAAGACCTTCTTAATCGTGTCGGCGGCCGATGCCATCACTTTCCTGCCAGTGGCCGTCGACCCGGTGAAGCTCACCTGATCGACCCGCGGGTCGGTCGAGAGCATGGCTCCTATGGCATGCTCGGACGACGGGACGATGTTGACGACACCGGCGGGAATGTCCGTCTCCTCGGCGATCAGGCGACCGAGGACGGTGGCGCACCACGGGGTGTCTGGGGCCGGCTTGAGTACGACGGTGTTACCGGCAGCCAAGGCCGGACCGAGCTTGGCCAGGTTGATCTGATGGGGGACGTTCCATGGGGTGATGGCCCCGACCACACCCGTGGCTTCACGGCGAACCCAGCGATGGGAAGAGATGCCGAGCGGCTCGGCATTGCCGAGGTCGGTCTCCCACTCGTATCCCTCGGCCAGGTCGGCCACCCAGCCGAGCGAACCCACCGGGGTGTCCAGCTGGGCTGAATAGGTCAGAGAGAGTGGCGAACCGGTTTCCGCAACCGTCATGGCCCGGATCTCCTCGGCGTGATTCTCGAACGCCGCCTGCAACTGTCGCAGACCGCGCACGCGTAGGTCGACGTCGGTCGACCAGCCGGTCCCGTCGAATGCTCGGCGCGCTGCGCCGATGGCCTCATCGAGGTCCTCGGCCGAGCCGTCTGCGGCTACGCCGAGTACGTCGCCAGTGGCCGGATTGACCGTCTCGAATACCTTGCCCGACCTGGCCGGCCGCAGTTGGCCGTCGATCAGGAGTCGTTCCTCCCCCATTGCCGCACCCGCCGCCGTTGAACCCTCGCTCATCGTTCCCCCTTCATCCCGCTCACTCCGAAGATGTCGTCGGTGTGAGCCTCGGTCATGGCCGCCAACGGCAGGTCTACGCCCAGTTCGCCGGCCAATGCCAGAGCGGCCAGCAAATCTTTGTGGGCCAGGTCGGAACCGTTGCGCATGGCCCCGATCAGACCGGCATCGTCGGCATCGGTAAGTGGTGCGACGGTCGCACGGAACATCAGGGCAGATGCGCCGCCGATCTTGGCATCGCTGGCTTTGATCACCTGGGCCAACTTGGACAGCTTGATGCCGGCCGCCTCAGCCAGAACCTGTCCCTCGTATGCAGCCAGCCAACCGCCGTACTGCACGAGGTTGCGGGCCAGCTTGGCCGCCAGGCCAGTGCCGAAGGGACCCATGCGTACGGTCAGGGATCCCATGGCATCGAACACCGGGGCCAGGCGCTCGAGCACGTCCTCATCGCCACCCACCATGCAGATCAGTTCACCGGTGGCTGCAGCACTCGGGCCGCCACTGACTCCGCAGTCGATGATCGAGGTGCCGGCGGCCTCAGCTTCGGCGCCGATGGCCCGCACGCATGCAGAGGTAATGGTGCTCACCA
>JAYVYR010000007.1:0-7237 GCA_043784065.1 Acidimicrobiaceae bacterium | reverse complement strand
CGAGCGCGACGACGGCGCCCAGGACGCCTTACGGGGCGACCTTGCTGCTGCCTTCATGACCAAGGACCGTGACGTCTGGGTAGCCGAACTGGCCCCCGCCGACACCTGTGTCAGCCCGGTGCTGACGGCGGCCGACGTGGTCGACGACGTGCAGTACAGGGCACGGGGTGCCTTCGTCGATGCGCTCCTGACCGGTCATGGCGATGATGGTGCGCCAGTCTCCTTCCGCCAGGTGGGCCCGGTGCTGGCCGGCATGCCCGGGGCGGACCGGCCGGTGATGGCAGGTGACCCGTCCCGGTCAGACACCGACGAACTACTGGCCGCGACCGGAATGCCGGCCGACCGGATCGCCGAATTGCGAATGAAGGGGGTGGTGGCATGAGTGCCATCGGAATCGACGACATCGAAGGACTCCTCGGTGTCAGCCAGTACGAAGAGGTGGGGGAGTTCCCCGTCGAGCAGGGGTACGTCTGGACCACCTGCTCGTCGGTCGAGAACGGGAACCCCCTGTTCTGGGACACCGAAGTGGCAGAAGCGGTGACGGGGGGCCCGATCGCCCCGCCGACCATGGTGTCAGTCTGGTTCCGCCCTCATCATTGGGCGCCGAACCGCTCGACACCAGGATTGCCCCTACAGATCCACTTCGATCTGAAGGAAGGCCTCGGGCTTCCCGAGGCCGTGATGAGCGACAACACCATCGTGTTTCACGAGCCGGTGCGCCCCGGCGACCGGCTCACGACGCGGCAGATCCTGACGTCGGTGAGCGACGAGAAGACGACCAAGCTCGGGACCGGCCGATTCTGGGTGATCGACGTCGAGTACCACAACCAACGAGGCGACCTCGTGGCTGTCGAGAGCTACACCGGGTTCGGTTACCGCCGGGCTGGCGCCGAGGAGGCATCATGACCACGCCGACGCTGCTCCACGGCAGCGTGCACGCAGGGCAGAAACTGCCCGAACTTTCTTACCCGGTAACCGCCACCACCGTCGTCCTCGGGGCACTGGCTGCCCGCGACTGGCGGCCCATGCACCACGACAAGGACTTCGCCGTCAACCGGAACGGGACGCGGGACATCTTCCTCAACACGCCCAACCTGGCCTCGTGGTTCGAGCGGTACATCACCGATTGGACCGGCCCCTTCGGCCGCCTGCAGCGGGTCACGTTCAAGATGAAGGGATCGATCTTCCCGGGGGACACCATGGTATTCAAGGGGGCAGTGACCGAGACCGGTATCGACGCCACCGGGTGTGGCTGGGTCACACTCGAAATTGCCGTGGCCGTCGACGGCGACACCAAGACCAGCTGCACCGCCCGGGTGGCCCTGCCGCAAGCTGTCGACGACAATCCGTGGTCCCGGTCGGGCGACCGCTGGACACCCTGACGCACCACCCTGACGCACCACCCTGACGCACCACCCGTCCCGAACGACCGTACGCAGCACCACCAGAGGAGACCATGACATGTTGGACCTGACCTTCAGCCCTGAGCAACAGATGCTCCGAGAGACGGTGCGCGGCGTGGTCGCTACCACCTGCCCGTTGAGCGTGGTGCGCGAGCTCGAGGACGACCCGACGGGCTACTCGCCTGAATTGTGGAAACAGTTGGCCCACCTCGATCTCATCGGCCTTCAACTGCCTGAGGAGTTCGGTGGATCGGGCATGACCACCCTGGAGACAGTCGTGCTCTACGAGGAGTTCGGCCGGGCCATCGCCCCGTCGCCCCACTTCGTCAGTTCGATCCTGTCGGGCGGCGCCCTGGCCCGATCGGGTAGCCAGGAGCAGAAGCAGGCGTGGCTGCCCGGCATCGTGTCGGGCGAGGCTGTCCTCAGTCCGGCCTGGTTGGAGCCCGAGAACAGCTCCCGGGCGACCGGGGTCCAGGTCCGTGCCGTGCCCGACGGCGATGGCTGGACCATCACCGGCATCAAGCGTCACGTGGCCTTCGCCTCGTCGGCGACGCGATTGGTGGTCCTGGCCCGAACCGGTGACGCCCCCGAGGACGTTGACCTGTTCTTGGTCGACCCGACCGCGACCGGCGTAACCCTGACCCAGCAGATGACCATCGCCTCGGACGCCCAATACCAGGTGGAACTAGCCGGGGTGCGGGTCACCGAGGCCGACCGGATCGGAAGTGCCGGCACCGGTTGGATCACCTGGAGCGCGGTCATGCACGAGGGAATCATCCTGGCCGCTGCCCAGGCCGTCGGTGGCGCCCAGTACGCCCTCGACATCACCGTCCAGTACGCCAAGGACCGCAAGCAGTTCGACAAACCACTGGGCGCCTTCCAGGCCCTGGCCCACTACCTGGCCGATGCCGCCACCAACGTGGACGGCGCCGAAGTGCTTGTCCACGAGGCAGCCTGGGCCCGGGCCGAGGGCCGGCCGGTGGCCAAGCTGGCACCCATGGCCAAGCTCTACGCCTGCCAGACGTTCCGGGACGTGACGGCCATGGCTCAGCAACTCTTCGGCGGCATCGGGTTCACCGTCGAGTTCGACATCCAGCTCTACTTCCGTCGGGCGAAACAACTCCAGCTGTCGTGGTGGGACCCTCGCACGCTCGAAGAGCTCATTGCCGTTGAGGTGCTCGACGGCTGAGCACCCCCGCCCCGCAGGTAGAGGACGAGGCCCCGGCGTATGCCGGGGCCTCGTTGCGCCCCGTAACGGCGCTCCGTGGGAGCTGAGCCCACGGCCCTGAATCCCCATGGATTCGATACAGCGCCGTGCGGCTGCGCTACGGTCAACCTTGCGCCCCGGGGAGGGCGGAGTTCGGAATCAGGGGGAATGACATGGCAGTGGACACGGCACCAGCCCCGACCGCGAGCAGCGGGGGAGGGTCGAAGCAACGAGGCGGGCTCTACAGGTTCCTGTTCGTCCACGAGATCGACGAGTACCCGGGAAACGGTAAGCGGACCGCCTACCTGGCCCTCGCCGTGGTGGCGACGATCATGCTGTACTACACGTACTTCACGCAGACCGGGGTCACGCCCCAGATCCTCGTCTCGTACCACATGTCGTTCTCCTTCTATGTGTGGATCGTGGTCATCTCCAACCTGCTCGGCGCCTTCGCCTCGCTGCCGGCCTCGAAGACCGACAAGCTGGGTCGGTCCAACGTCGTCATCTACGGCCTGCTGGTGATCGGGCTGCTGGTCGGCTTCGGCGTGCCGGCCTGTCAGACTCAGTGGGAGTTCCTGTTCGTCATCTGCCTGCTCGGCGTCGTCGAAGGCGCCATCCTGGTGGCCACCCCGGCCCTGGTGCGCGACTTCAGCCCCCAGCTCGGCCGAGCCTCGGCCATGGGTTTCTGGACGGTCGGCCCAGTGGCCGGCAGCCTGATCACCTCGATCGTGGCCGCCCATACCCTCGATCACTTCCTGAAGACCGGCGGGATCAACGGGTGGAAGAGTCAGTTCGTGATCTCCGGTGTGACGACGCTGGTCGTCTTCGTGATCGCCCTGTTCTTCCTGAAGGACCTGTCGTCCAAACTGCGGGACCAGCTGATCGTCAGTGAGCAGGACCGTGCCCTGGTCGAGGCGAGGGCACGCGGCCTGTCCGAGGCCGACGTGATCTCCGCCACCGCTCATCCGTGGCGTCAGATCCTCAAGTTCGACCTGATCGGGTCGGCCATCGGCATCTCGGTCTTCCTGCTGCTCTACTACGCGGCTTCGGCCTTCTTCACCATCTACTGGGCCACCGTGTTCAAGGACCCGAGTGGCGTCAACTTGTCGACGTCCCAGGCCAACAGCCTCAACTCCTGGTTCTGGTGGGCCGACATCGTCGCCCTCATCGCCTTTGGCATCCTCTCGGACCTGTTGAAGGTGCGCAAGCCCCTGATGCTGGCCGGCGCCATCGGCTCGATCATCATGTTGGTGCTGTTCATCAACGCGGCGGACAACCCGCACACCGCCCTCGACACGCTGATCCTGCTCGAGGTGGCGCTCGCCGCGTGCATCTCGCTCTGCTACGCCCCCTGGATGGCGGGCTACACCGAGATGGTCGAAGCGAAGAACCCCGCCCTGGTCGGGACCGGCTTGGCACTGTGGGGATGGATCCTCCGGCTCACCGTCGGCCTGTCGTTCATCTTCCTCCCGCTCGTCGTGAACTCGGTCAACCCGGTGGTCGACAACCTGCAGTACGCGCAGTCGGCCCCCAACGGACACGCGCCGTTCAATGTGCAGCAGTTCCAGGTGGAGCACACCGAGCTCGTCGCCTTCGCCACGGCCAACGCCAGCTGGCTCCGGCCGCTGTCGGACCCGAAGAACGCCGCCGTGGTGGCGGCGGCCCACGCCAATCCGATCGCCGGGGCGGCGGCACTGACCAAGGCGGTCGGCCCGGTGGTCTTCGCCCACATCCTCGCCAACCTCAAGACTGTGAACGGGCCGGTCTGGACCTATCGGACCGAGTTGGCCTACCTCTCGCAGCACCAGGACCAGCTGACCGCACTCCTGAACGGCGTCGACAAGTCGCCCAAGCAGTGGCAGAACTGGTTCTGGGTGTGCCTGGGCGGCATGGTGCTGTTCATCCCGACCATCTGGCTCAACCGGGGCCGCTGGAATCCCGCCAAGGCACGCGAGGACGAGAAGCAGCACGAGGCCGACGTCCAGGCCGAGCTCAAGCAATTGGTCGACGCCAACGCCTGATCGGCGCCCGGGTCCCGTGGCGCACCCCCTCGGCGGGCGCCACGGGACACCCACCCTCTACGGTGTCCTCCATGCCCTTTCCATTCGACTTCCGGCCCGGGTTCGCCGTGGTCGACCTCGAGACCACGGGCTTCGCTCCGCACACCGAACGGGTCGTCGAGGTGGCAGTCGTCGTCCTCGACGCCGACGGACACGAGGTCGACGCCTTCTGCACCCTGATCGACCCCCAGCGTGAGCCGGGCCCGACCCACATCCATGGAATAACTGCCGAGATGGTGGCGGGCGCCCCCACGTTCGCCGACGTGCACCCCTACCTTGCCGGTCTGCTGTCGGGCCGCGTCGTGGTCGGGCACAACGTCGACCGCTTCGATCTCGCCTTCCTGGTGGCTGAGTGTCGACGCCTGGGCGGCGACGACCTCGTGCCCGCCACGGTGGTCACGCTCGATACCTTGTGGGTGGCCCAGTCCTATCTTGATCTTCCGGGTAAGGCCCGCTTGGTTGACTGTTGCGACCGCTACCAGCTGACGTGGGACGACCACCACAGCGCCTTGGGTGACGCACGGGTGACCGCTTCGCTGTTGGGGGCGATGCGGGCGGAGTTGGGTGACGACATGCTCGACCTGGACCGGCTGCTGCAGGACAGCCAAGACCAGACGTGGCCAGGCCGGTCCGACCACCGACCGGCGGCCCATTCTCGTAGCCACACTCCGGCTGTCTGACGGTCACGGACAGGACGACCGCCCGCTTCAGGGCATGGCCTCGATGGGCGGGACCAGCATGGCCCGCTCCCGGGCTCCACCCAACATCTCGCCGTCCCCGCCCTCGCTACCTGCCACCAGCGGCGATCTGGTGAGCACGACCACGCCGACAACAAGCACGGTCAGCGCCATCAACTCGAGGGAGATCCATAGGGCACCACCTCGGAGCACGTCGCCGAACAGGCTGACCCCGAGAACGATGCTGAGTAGGGGGTTGACGGTCACCAGCGTGGTCCTGGACGCGGTGATCGGCCCGGCGTGGAGGGCGTTCTGCAGCAGGAAGACGGTGCCGAGGCCAGTCACGGCCAGCAGGTAGGGCTGGAAGTGGGTGAAGACGTGACCCCACCCTTGGGACACGTAGCCGGTGATGGCCTTGGTCATCGCCGCACCGAATGCTGCGGTAATTGCCGTTGCAGCTCCGAACGCGGCGGCCCGCCACCACCGCGGCCCGCGCAGTGCGGCCAGGATGCAGACGGTGATGGCCGAGATCAGGATCACTGAAGCCACCACCCATTGGGTGGTGGTGGGTAGGACCTGGCCCCCATGGGGACGGGCGGCGAGGAAGAACCCTCCGAGGCCGCCGACCACCAGGAGCGCTCCGAGCCACTCGCGTGCCCCCAGCCGATAGCGGAACCATACGGCCAGGATCAGGAGCAAGAACAGCAGTTCCGTTGTGAGGACGGGTTGGACCACGCTGAGCTGGCCAAAGCGCAGAGCGGTGGCCTGCAGTCCGAACTGGACCAGCATCAAGGCGAAGCCGAGGAGCCAGACGCCGCGCTTGATGGCGTGGGAAATGAGGCTGAGGCGGAGGGCCGAGGACTCAGGGGCGGATTCGACACCTATGCGCTGGAGCACCGAGGTGACTGCGTTGGTGAAGGCGGCGAGGGCTGCGAGGAGGAAGGCCACGGCCCCCGTTGTAGTCGCGAATGGGCAGACAGCGGCGTCCTAGGCGTCGGGTGTGGTTTCGGCGCCCTCGGTGCTGTCCATGTACAGACCGAGGTGATACCCGTCGAGGAACATGTCAGCGTCGCGCTTGCGGGGGTACCGCGCCTCGAGTACCCGGAATCGGGGGGAGTGGTTGGGCTCGAGCAGGTGGGCCAGCTCATGGACGATGACGGCGTCGAGTACCCACGGCGGCGCCACCCGCAGCCGCGCCGAGATCCGGATCTCCCGGGTGGCCAGCGTGCATGATCCCCAGCGTTTGGTCTGGTTGGTGGCCCATCTGATGGAGCTGGGCTCCACTCCGTCGAGGTAGATTGCGCCGAGTTCGCGCGCCCGCTCCTCCAACAGGGTGTCCGAGGCATGTAGGTGCGGCCGATGCCGGGTGAGGCGGCGGGTGAGGTGCTCGACCATGTCATCGCGGGCCGTACCGCGCAAGTGCGCGGGAACCACAACGACGATTCGGTCACCCTCCCAATGAGCCCCGGCCGACTTCTTGCGACGGGCCGACACCCGGACTTCGACATCCGGGGCGAACAGTGTGGCGGGCTGGGGTATCGAGGTCATGGTGTCACGCTAAGGCCGAGGTGTGACGGAGCGAGCCGGTGGCGCCGGGCCCCGCTTACTGGCCTGGCATGTCGCGCTTGCCGAACGGGGCCGGCGCCACCTCTTCGGACTCCTCCAGCGTGTCCTCGTCGGACTCGGGTCGCAGGACCTTCCAGATGGCTGCCCCGAGAATGCCGCCGACGATCGGGAACACGATGAACACCCACAGCTGGTCGAGAGCCCAACTGCCCTGGAACACGGCGGTGGCGAGGCTGCGGGCCGGGTTCACCGAGGTGTTGTCGATGGGGATCGAGATGAGGTGGATGACGGCCAGGGCCAGGCCCACGACCAGGCCGGTCTGGC
>JAYVYR010000006.1:0-2293 GCA_043784065.1 Acidimicrobiaceae bacterium | reverse complement strand
GCCGTCCCGGTGGGTCAGGCGCTGACCGCACCGCACATCTACGCCGGTGGCGGGGTGCTTGGCTTCGGCGCTCCCCGAGTAGCGGCCCCGATCACCAGTGCGCTCAATTCAGTCGTGGTGTCGATGGCGGCCAACCCGGTTGCGCCTGCCGCCAAGGAGGGCTACTGGCTGGCTTCGGCCGATGGCGGGGTCTACGCCCAAGGCAACGCCGACTACTACGGCTCGCTCGGTTCCCTCCACCTGCAAGGGCCGGTGGTGGCCATAGCGGCCACCCCCGACGGCAAGGGCTACTGGATGGTCGCTCTGGACGGGGGTGTCTTCTCCTTCGGCGACGCCCGGTTCTTCGGTTCCATGGGAGCAGTAAGACTCAATCAGCCCATCGTCGGTATGGCCTCGACGCCCGACGGCCTGGGCTACTGGCTGGTGGCCTCTGACGGCGGCGTATTCGCTTTCGGCGACGCACCGTTTCTCGGCTCGATGGGCAGTACCCGATTGGTGTCAGCTGTGACGGGCATGGCTCCGACCCACAGCGGGCCCGGGTACTGGATGGTGGCAGGAGACGGTGGGATCTTCTCCTTCGGCGACGCCCCGTTCCACGGGTCGATCGGAGGAACGGTCTTGAATGATCCAGTGGTGGGTATGGCGGCCTTATCCGATGACGGCGGCTACTACATGGTGGCCTCCGACGGGGGTGTATTCGTCTTCGGCAACGCGCCCTACTACGGCTCCTTGGGTGGAGGCCTAGACGGCAATCCCCATGTGATTCTGCCCACCGCCGGCATCGCCCTGGCCCAGGGCCGGACCGGATACTGGCTACTCAACCCCGACGGGTTCAACTACTCCTTGTCCAACCCGCCCGATCCGACACCGTCTGCACAGGCCACGGCAATCGTGGCCACCGCCATCAGCCAAGTGAATGCCGATCCCTCCACCGGCTACTTCTGCAATCCCTACGGCCCGTGTGAAGCGTGGTGCTCGCTGTTCGCAACCTGGGTGTGGGAGCAGGCCGGCGTGCCCATCCCCTCCTATGCGTTCACGGGTGACATGTATGGCTGGGCCCAGGCCAACTCGACGGTGCTGCCCCCGACCGCCACTCCGTTGCCGGGCGACGCCGTGCTGTATGGCACCGGCCCGTGGTCGGCCGAGTCCTCTGTCCATGTGGGCCTGGTGATGCAGGTATGGCCGGACGGGGCGGTGGTGACCATCGAAGGCGACGCCGGACCGGCACAAGTCGGCAACCTGGCCGTCATCATCGACGGCCCGTACCTGCCGTCGCAGTCGCAGACCTACAACGGGGAGCCGGTCTACGCATTTGCCCGGCCCTGACCAAGGCGCTCAGCCCCCCGAATAGGGCCGCTCGAAGTCGATGATCTCGACGTCGGATCGAGACCCACACGCCTCGACGAACAGTGGGTAAAACGAAGGACCACAGAGGAGCAGCTTGGCATCCGCACCCCGGGTGCCGAAGTACCGCCGGGCGGTTTCCAGCTTGTGCAGGTGCCCGAGGGTCAGCGTCTTCCCCGACTTCGCTTCACCGATCGCCGTGATGGTGCGGTCGCCGGGCACGGGGCACGGGGCACGGGGCACGGGGCCGACGGCGACTACATCGAGTTCGTACTCCGTCTTCTCGAGTGTGAATGAGGAAGGACCGATGTGGGCCCGGCCGATCAGTGTGCGGCGAGGAGCGAGTCGAGCAGGCGGGCCCGGTGGTCGGCGGCCGATCCCCATGCCTCGGCCAGCGCCCAACTGCGCTTGAGGAACAGGTGGAGGTCACACTCCCAGGTGTACCCGATGGCCCCATGTACCTGGAGCGAAACCCGGGCGGCCTCCAGCGCCGCCTCTGATGCGTACGCCTTGGCCACTGATGCCGTCCGGGAGGCATCGGGGGAGCGCTGGTCGAGTGCCCAGGCGGCGCCGTACACGACGGGCCGGGCGAACTCGAGCAGTACCTGCGCACCGGCCACCAGATGCTTGACGGCCTGAAAGGTGCCGATCGGTTTGCCGAACTGTTGGCGGTCCTTGGCGTACCCGGACGTCATGGCGATCATGGCGTCAGCCAGGCCGAGCAGTTCCGCCCCGGTCGCCACGGCGGCGCGGTCGGCGGTCCGGTCGATGGCAGTCCGCGCCGCATCGCCGGCTACGAGCAGGGTGTCGGATGACGGCTCCCACAGGGGCGTGCCCAGACGGCGGGTCGGGTCGAGTGATGGTGCCGGAGTGATGGTCGTCTTCGAGCCGTCGAGCCCATGCAATTCGGGCCCATCGGGTGTTTCGGAAACCACGAGCAATAGTTCCG
>JAYVYR010000005.1:0-4200 GCA_043784065.1 Acidimicrobiaceae bacterium | reverse complement strand
GGCGGTAGTGGCCGCTCCGGCCTGCGTGGTCGCAACCCCGAGGCCCAACCCGAGGCCTCCCAACCCAATAGCAGCCGTCAGTGCAATACGCGAGTAGGTGCCACGAAACATGCGTGCCTCCGTTTGGTCGTCCGCGGTAATGGTCAATAGAAGTTAAATCGTCGAATGTGACGCTACCTCTCTACCATTGAGAAAAGCGGCATGGTTGGCGAAAGGTAGGCAGTTACCAAGCTGTATCGCTACCGACACACTGCCCGGTCAGGTGCGGGCTCAGCAGTCAGGGCTCATGCAGCCGGGTGCCTATGGTGGTGCGAGCGCCATCCACACCGACCAGTGATTGACCACAGATCCCTCTCGACGTGTGCATCGGGCTTCCACGGTTCGACCGGCGCAATGCCTGCTTTCGAACCGGTACATCCCGCGGACAATAGCGGGCTTCACCGGGTGCCGGTACTGTGCAGAAATGGTGGCAGTGGGTGAAATATCTCACCAGCCCGGCGGGGGGCTCAACGGCCTCGGCCGAGGGCAGCCAGGAGGGGCAGGATCCGAGGCGCCAGGTAGGTGCCTCCGGCCAGTGTCGTGTGGACACCGTCCCCCTGGCGGGCCACTCGTCCGTCAAGCGACCAGGTGAAGTGGCCGGACGGGTCGAGGAAGCGGTTGAGGGGCACCACTGAAACCGCAACCGGGTGGCGTGCCGCCACCTGCTCGATGAGCCGATTGAACCGGTCCACCCGGGCCGGGTCGTCTTGAGGCCACAGTGCGCCGTTCGGCTGCTCTCCGGTGCGGAAGTAGGGAGAGGTGAACAGGGCCACCTTGGCCCCGCCAGACGACAGGATCGCCACCGCATGCTCCAGCTGCGCCGTCTCGTAGGCATCGAAGGCCGGGTCGCCCAGGTGCTGCCATCGGCCCTGATACTGCCGGTCCACCACCTCCCAGAAGCCGGTCATCAGGCCGACGACCTGAGGGTGCAACTGAGCCACATCGTCGGCCCACCAGATCGGCCACGTCTTACAGTTGCCGAACGGGTCACCGACCACCCCGTGGTCGAGCAGCGGCACGGCCGTGGCCACGCCGCAGCCGGTGTGCGAACGGCCGCCCATGTCGAGGCCGTAACTCGCCGCAAACCGCGCCATCCCGACCGCCACCGTCAGGGCCAAGGAGTCGCCGACAAGCAGTACCCGGATCCGGTTCCCCGACGGGGCGAAGTGGGTGAGGTTCACTGCCCGCCATTCGGCGGCTGTCGCTCCGGTGCCGATCAGGCCGGCCGGGGTGGTCGGTGCCGCGGTGGCCTGCCCGGTGGTGCCCACCGTCACGACGGCCACCGTCGCAGCCACGGCAACCAGGGCCGGCCCGGCTGCCCGCACCGACTGCCAGAACCGCCGCTCGATGACCGGCCGCTCGATCAGATAGAAGCTGACGGCGGCCACCACCACCGTGACGGTGGTCCGCAAGGCGAAGAGGGCCGGTCCCCCCAGGCCGGTGCGCTGCGAGTCGAGGAAGATGACTACGGGGAAGTGCCATAGGTAGATGCCATACGAGATGGTGCCCAGCCACACCAGAGGCGCCAGCGACAGGGTCCGGGCCAGGATGCCGCCGGGCACGGCCACCACCGCAGCAATGGCCAGGGCCGAGCAGATCGCCACCAGGAAGAAGCCACCTCGGTAGGTGGCTGGCGAGGAGCCGCCCAATGCGTGGGACAAGGCCACTACCAGTGCCATACCCACCAGTCCGACGGCCGTTATCTGGGCTCGGGCGGCCGGTGCTCGGGCCTCGGGGTCCATGCCCGTCTCCCCCCGTCGGCGCTCGATCAGCGTGAGAACGCAGGCCAGAACCGCGCCGACCAGGACCGACTGGGCATGGGTGTCGGTCCCGAAGTAGATCCGGGTGGGATTGGCGCCGGGGTGGAACAGCACGACCATCTCAACGACGGAGGCCACTACTCCTGCGGTCGCTACGACGAGCAGCGCCCGAACCCCGCGTCGGAACGACCTGGCCACATGCAAGACGGCCAGCACCACGAGAGGCCACACCAGGTAGAACTGCTCTTCGACGGCCAACGACCAGGTGTGGGTCAATGGCGACGTGGCCCCGGTGGCGACGAAGTAGTTCCCGCTCGAGGCGATCTGCCACCAATTCGACACGTAGAACAGGGCCGACAGAGCACTCCCACGGAAGCCGGGAACAGCGCCCGACGGCTCGGCGAACCGGACCAGCAACGTGACGACGGACAGCACCACGAGCAATGCCGGCAGGAGGCGGCGGGCCCGTCGCAGCCAGAACGCCACCAGACCGATGTGCTCCCGGCGCTCGAATTCGGCGAGCAGCAGTCCGGTGATCAGGTAACCGGACAGCACGTAGAACATGTCGACACCGAAGAACCCGCCGCCCAGCCACCCGAGTCCGAAGTGGAAGCAGAGGACGAGGAGGACGGCCACCGCCCGCAGTCCGTCGAGGCCCAGGATGTGGGTCGACCCGGTGGCCGATGGCCGATCGGCCAATGCATCAGCATGGAACCGGTGATGGTCGGGCATGTCCGGGGGTGGCGTCGATCCCGACGCGTCCGGGTCTGGTCGGTTCGCTCGCGGTGAATGGGTGGGCATAGCGGAGTTCCTCGGACGGCACCGAGGCGGCACGAATTGTGACGGATGGTGACGGTGCCTGGCGAGCACGCACGGTAGTCCAGTGTCCAGTCGGGTGTTCCGGGCGGTACATTGCGCGGGTGCATGCCCCCCGGAGCCGTTGGACGGTCCACGGTCTGGCGGCCTTGCTCTACCTGGTCTTGGCGGTCGTGCTCTGGTCCGGCATCTGGCTCCACCATCCGACGACGACGGCCACCTGCGGGTGCGGCGATACGTCGCTGCTCACCTGGTTCATGTCGTGGCCGGCGTACGCCCTCCACCACGGCGAGTCGCTCTTCTTCTCGACCCGTGCGATCCATCCCTATGGGATCAACCTGCCGGCCAACACCAGCTTCCTCGCCATCAGCGTGCCGCTGGCCCCGATCACCTGGGCGTTCGGGCCGGTGGCCTCGCTGAATGTGGCCGCCACCCTCGCCCCGGTGGCAACCGCTCTGTCCGCCCGGGCGCTGGTGCTGCGCTGGACCACCTGGCAGCCGGCCGCCTTCCTGGCCGGCCTCTTCTACGGTTTCTCCCCCTTCGTGATCGAGAACCTCTCGCTTCAGCACGTCGAGTTCGCCACCCTCGTGGTGCCGCCACTGCTGTTCCTGTGCCTCGACGAGCTCCTGGTCAGCCAGCGGGGCCGGGCCTGGGCCTGGGGTCTCGCCCTCGGAGGGCTGTGCGCCCTCCAGTTCTTCCTGAGCTCAGAGATCCTGGTCATCTGTGTTCTGGCCGGCATCCTCGGAACGTTCGTGCTGGCGGTGGCCGGACTGGCCCGGTCGCCACGAGTGGTCATCGACCGACTGGGCCATGCAGCCGCAGGGCTGGCCACGGCCACCGGTGCGGGAGTGGTGCTTCTGGCCTATCCGGCCTGGTACGCCGTGGCCGGGCCCCGGGCACTTCCCCGCTCCGTGTGGCCGGACATCCAGTTCTTCGGCAGCGCCTGGCGGACGTTGTTGCTGCCAGCTGGCGCCCACGACAAGGGCCCGAATCCCATCCTCGAATCCTACGGATACTTCGGCAGCCACCCGCTGTTGCTCGGCTATCTCGGACTCGGCATGGTGGCCGCTCTTGTCATCGGCCTGGTCTGGTTCCACCAGGAGCGACGGCTGTGGTTCTGCGCGGCGATGTTGGTCATCATGGAGGCGCTGTCGCTCGGGGCGGTGGCGTGGCCGTGGCGGCTGTTCGATTGGCTCCCGCTGGTGGGGAACATCGTCCCGGACCGGATTGCCGGCGTCGCCGACCTGTTCGCCGCCGTCATGCTCGGCATCATCCTCGACCGGGCCCGCAACTCGACGTTGGCCTGGCCCATCGATGCACCGGACGCTTCGAGCCGAATCGACGTAACCCGTCCCGGCACACTGGTGGCGTGGGGGTTGGCCGCACTGGCGCTGCTCCCCATCGCCCTCGGCTACCAACTGCCGTTCACCACGCGACCGGTCGGCGTGCCGCCGTGGTTCACCTCCGTCGGCACAACGGTGGCCACCACCGACGTGGTCCTCACCTACCCGTTCGCCTCATCCGGGCTGCGGGCCCCCATGACGTGGCAGGCCACCGGGTCGCTGCGCTACTCACTGGTCGGCGG
>JAYVYR010000004.1:0-25641 GCA_043784065.1 Acidimicrobiaceae bacterium | reverse complement strand
ACTCGGGCATACCCCCATGGCTGCATCCGTCCACCACAGTGACAGCGGTGCTCGCCACGAGCGATTCCTTCGATTGCACTGGCCTCGTCGAGCACCAGGATCATGTCTTTGTCTTTACACGGTTGACAGCATCACATCCAACCTCGGTGGGCGGAAGGGCCAACTCGTGTTGGGAGAATTGCCGCTGACCGGAACCACCGCAAACTCACCGTCATGTCGGAAGAATGCGAGGTCTACCAGGACAGGACCGGCGCCACCACCATGACCATGACGGGCATGCTCATGTTCGGTGGCATCGGACCGCCTGTTGGTGCTCAACCTGCGAGACGCTCAACACCAGGCACTACGTCCCCCCGTCTGGTGAGTTCACCGTTGTCCAGCCGGCCGTACCTGCATAGATGGACAACGGGATGGTCAGCAGCCGGAGCAGCCGGAGCAGCCGGAGCAGCCGGAGACAATGGCTTGTGAACTGGTCTTTCACTTGCAGTCCCAACGGGGTTCGAACCCGTGTTCCCACCTCGAGAGAGTGGATAGGCAGGTCTACTCCGTGCTCTCTATTGCCATCCTTCCTGGTCAGAAGCTAGGCGAGTCCACTGAGTCCGCCACGATCCATCGAATTCAATCCAATGGACGGACAAGGGATGGACAAGTCGGCGTGCTTCCAACCTGTCCCTGGGGAGCTCGGAGTCGCATCTTCTCCGGCAATCGGGTGGTGAGAGCTGGGGCAAATCGACGATCACCCAGCAGGCCGGGCTGGGCCGAGCTGCCAGGCTTCTTGGAGCCTGACTTGGTCTCCTGGGTCATCAGGCCGTCGACTAATCCGTTCACGCCTCGTCGTCCACTTCGATCGGCATCGTTACTCGAGTTCCCTTAGGGTGACAGTTGAGATGGCTGCCGTCCCAAGGGATTCCATGAGCGAGGAGACCGATGATGGACCGCTGTCAGATTCACAGCCATGGGACCGGGTGACCCTGGCCATCGATGACTACGCACTGATCGGCGACACCCATACGGCCGCCCTTGTCGGGACCAACGGATCGATCGACTGGCTCTGCTTGCCCCGGTTCGATTCGGGCGCCTGCTTCGCGGCGCTGCTCGGCGGGAGTGAGCACGGCTACTGGCAGATCGCACCCGTTGGTGACGTCCAGCGGGTCGTCAGGCGATATCGGGAGGACTCACTGGTTCTCGAGACGGACTTCCACACTCGTGACGGTGTGGTGCGGGTGATCGACTGCATGCCGTTGCGGTCTGACCATGCCTCTGTCGTCCGGATCGTCAAGGGCATCTCGGGCCGGGTGCCCATGCGCATGGAGCTGGTCGTCAGGTTCGACTACGGGTGGGTCGTCCCGTGGATGACGCGAATTGGCGATCATCTGCACGGTGTCGCTGGTCCCGATTTCATATGCCTTGTCACTGCGATCGATACTGTCGGTGAGAATCTCCGTACGGTCGCTGAGTTCGATTCCGTCCCCGGGGAAGGTGTCCCTTTCGTCTTAACTTGGCATCCACACTTCGAGGAAGGATCGTGCGGAGGTGACGCTGAGTCGGCAGTGGCCAAGACCGACGACTGGTGGAGGCAATGGAGTGTCCGTTGCCGCTATGAAGGCCCGTGGCGGTCGGCTGTTGTGCGTTCGCTCATCACCCTGAAAGCACTCACGTATGGTCCCAGCGGCGGCATGGTGGCCGCGGCCACGACGTCCCTTCCCGAGCAGTTCGGCGGTGCTCGTAACTGGGACTACCGCTATTGCTGGCTGCGGGACGCATCCTTCACCTTCGAGGCAATGCTCCGCGCCGGTCATGTCGACGAGGCAGAGGCGTGGCGGGGTTGGCTACTGCGCGCGGCAGCCGGCGATCCCGCCCAGCTCCAGATCATGTATGGATTGACAGGCGAACGCCGACTTATCGAGCTCGAGCTGGACTGGTTGCCCGGCTACGAGGATTCGCATCCCGTGCGGACTGGCAATGCTGCCTCGGCTCAAGTGCAACTCGATGTGTACGGAGAGGTTATGGATGCACTCCACCGCGCCCGGCGATCAGGAATGGAACCGGACCTGGCGGCGTGGGCCTTCCAGCGGGCACTCGCCGAGCACGTGGAAGGCAACTGGCACGAGCCCGATGAGGGAATCTGGGAGGTCCGTTCCGGGCGCCGCCACTTCACCCACTCGAAGGTCATGGCATGGGTGGCGATGGACCGGGCCGTCGGTGGGGTCGAGCAATTCGGACTTGAGGGCCCGGTCGAACGGTGGAGGAACGTGCGTGACCAGATCCACCAGGAGGTGTGCGACCGCGCCGTCGACCGTGAGCGAGGTTGCTTCGTCCGCGCCTACGATTCCAATGACATCGATGCGAGCCTCCTGATGATCCCGTTGGTCGGGTTCCTTCCTCCCGATGATGACCGAGTGATCCGTACCATGGAGGTGATCCAGGAAGAGTTGTGCGCCGATGGCCTTGTACTCCGCTATCGCACCGATGGTACCCAGGCATCCGATGGACTGGAGGGTGATGAGGGAGCGTTCTTGGCCTGTAGCTTCTGGCTCGTCGACAATCTTGCGCTAGTAGGCCGTCACTCCGAAGCTCTGGCCCTCTTCGAACGGCTCCTGGGGATCTGCAACGACGTTGGCCTCTTGTCTGAGGAGTACGACGTCAAGGATCGTCGGTTGGCCGGAAACTTCCCACAGGCGTTCTCGCATGTCGGTCTGATCAATTCGGCATTCAATCTATTGAAGAACGGCATGGATCGGACCTAGAACTCCTGCTCAGTAGCTGGTTGAGAAGCACTATCGCATAGTGCGCGACTCGCAGAAGCGAGATCGCGCCCCGTTCAACAGTGACATCTCAAGCCCTTCATCTGAAGAACGCACGATTGGATCCCGTGTGTGCCAAGAATGCGCAAGCCGCCTCAGGCTGCGCCGTCAAACCCGATTGGGTCCGGAGCTTGTACCGATGGATTCTGGACTTCAGCCCAGTCCGGGGTGTCCTTGAGCTCTCCCGCGGCCTTCTCCTCTGCTGTTGTTGATTCGGTGGTTGCGGTGTCCGGTTCGGGCTGACCGGCCATGGAATGCCCACGCATCGCGCCGGGGCACGTCTTGACGAGTGGCGCGGATGAAGCATGCGATGCAGCAGCCTTTCCGGACGTGGACGTCCTGTGCGGCGCCATTGATAGGGATCACGGTTTTGATGCCATCACAACTTATTCCGATGCGTCAGCAGGGGTTCAACGCGGTTCGTCTCCTCGCTGCATACCTGACCCGCTGGCTGCGGGCCCTTTTCCCAGTCGCTTCCCACCCCGGCTCTTGAACGGCATGACACTGCGGCGGTTTCAACCCACTTGCCTGCACGACGGGTCCGGAGGACCAACCTCCATCACTCGCACAGCACGGTTCGTGCTGGCGATCTTCTACATCGTCATCACATTCCTTTAACGACACACCTCCCCGTCTAAATCCGAAGTGCCAGATGGCTTCGGTCGCAGGTGGCGTGACGTTGTTGTGGCAGGTCGGCTGCGGACAACTGGCAATGGGTGTGGATGTGCTGCAGCGGCCCACCACGGACAACTGGTCGGAAGGATGAGGTCCCTCCATCGCGAAGGCCTCTGGGCAGACGTCACTTTTCGCCCGGACGGCCAGTAGATCAGAATTTCTCCCCAGAGTCGCAGTGATCGGGTGCTCGTGGGAACGTCCTGCAGGCACTATCAGCGCGGGTCGTTGGCAACGACCCGAAATTCCATCACGGTGGCTATCGGGCGACGGTGCTAGGCGCAGGGGAAGGAACTGGCCAGTACGTCGCTCGTCAACCGGTGCCTGCGGTATTCGTCGGTAGCCGCAGCGATGACTGGCTCGAGTGGTGACCAGCTGTGGCTGATGATCATGGACGGATCGGTGGCGGCGACTGGGTGCCAGTACGCCCCTTCCGCGGTGAGGCAGATCTCGGGGATGAGCGAGGTGCGCGAGACCACCAGGCCGGCGTTGGCGGCCCCTTGCCGGGCGAGCCTGCGCACGACCCGTTGCTCATCGCTGAGTTCAAGTTCGTCGAAGAGCGTGGTCAGCCTCCGTTCGTCATCACGGCTCTGGGAGGTCAGGGTCGCCGCCACCCTGACCCGGAAGCCGAGAGCCATCGCCTGCCGTATGCCGGCGAGTGCCTTGGCGAAGCTTCCTGTGCCGCGGTGCCGGTCGTGGATGGTGTCGGTGGCCGAGTCCAGGCTGATCTGCAGTGTCAGGTTCTCCCGTGGCAATCCGTCCAGGCGTCGCAGTCGTTCCCCTCGCCAAAGCATCCCGTTGGTCAGCACGATGGTCGGAAGTGCGGTCGTGGCGATCCGGATGCGGTCGTCCATGTCCAGCAGCATGAACGGCTCGCCACCGGTGAGGCAGAGTTCACCCACCCCCACTTCCACCGCGTCTTC
This sequence comes from Acidimicrobiaceae bacterium, assembly GCA_043784065.1. GTDB lineage: Bacteria > Actinomycetota > Acidimicrobiia > Acidimicrobiales > RAAP-2 > Bog-756. Next base: position 21,242 of record JAYVYR010000004.1, on the reverse strand, counting down.
GACGACCGAATCGAATTGCCGAACGCTGATCGTGCGCGGCTCGGCACGTGGCGACGAACCTACACAGCAGTAGTCGCAGGCCAAATTGCAATGGAAGTTGGTATATACCCACAGTCGATGGCCTGGCCTGCGGTCCTCGGGCAGGGCGAGCACCGGGTCGGTGAAGCGCCCGCGATAGATCTCGACGGAGTCCGAGTGGACGACCAGTACCGAGTTGGCGGTGTTGGTGCACCACTGTTCCACCACGCTCAAGTCGCCGGCGCCGTCGACCTCCACTCGAGCGGTCGACCCGCTCGGCGTGCTCTGCATGGCCTCGACGAGCCGCAGGACTAGTTGTGTCGACATGTCCGGCCCTTTACCAATTCTGCCCGATGCCCTGTTCCTCCATCGCCACAATCAGTGACTCATACCCGGCAAGGTCGGGTCGCTTCCAAGCGCGCAGCCCCTCGAGTTCGAGGATCCTGCGGTGCTCAGGGATATTCCAGTCCATGGCGAGCAGATGGTTGACCCAGGTCTCGGCGATGTCGGCGTCGAAGTCCTCACGTGCCGAGAAGTTGCAGTGGTTGTACCGATCTGACTCCCAGATCACTTCCAGGTCGGCCACTGACTGCTCTCCGGCTGCGGTCAGCGACTGCCAGGTGTTGATTCCCACTGCCGCCGCATCGGCCTCCTCGTCGAGTACCGCCCGGAGCGCGTCGAGGTCCGACCGGCCGGTGTCCCCGTGCTTGCCCACATCGGAGTCGAAGATCACCAGGTCGACGTCGTCGGCGCTGATGCCGGCACGGGAGAGGAAGTGCAGGGGCAGGATCCTAGCCTGGCCCGAGTCCCGGGAGCCCAGGGCGACCCGCCGTCCCCGAAGGCTCTCCAGACCGTGCAAACCCGACCCGGCCCGCCCGATCATCAAGGTCTGGAATACGAGATCGGTGTCTCGCGTGGCCAGCGCCTTGGCCTTACCCCCAGTCTTCATCAACGTCCGGACCCAGGCCACATTTGTGTTCCAGGCGATGTCGATCTGGCCCAGCAACAGCGCGTCAACTTGGCGCTCGTAGTTGGAGAAGAGTACGAAGTCGATAGGGGTCGGGCTTGACTCGAAATATTCCTTGATGCCCTCCCAGATGGGCACGACATTGGCGGAATAGGCAACCGCCCCAAGCACCAGTCTGCGGTCAGGCACTGCGCATCTCCTTGGACGTCAACGGTCGAAAAAACGAAACGAGTGAGGTGAGGCGCGGAGGATCAGAACAGCGGCAAGTCGGTGATCGCCTTGCCCACGAAGTCGTAAAGGACGTCGCTGGTGGGGGCCATCACCGCGGCAGCACGAGCGTCCCGGAAGTTCCGTTCCACTCCCACCTCCTTGCGGAAAGCCGCACCTCCGGCCACCCGCATGCAGAGATCGGTCACCTCGATGGCGGTGTCCGCGGCAATCGCCTTGGACTCCAGCACTCCCATCATGGCGTCCGGTGCTCCCTGCTCGACCGAGTCGATCGCCCGATCGACGAGTCTCGCCGCCGCATCGGCCTTAACACGGGCACGGCCTAAGTGAAGGCGGTTTACCGGATTCTCGGCCAGGCTGATGTCGAGATGCTCGAGGCGGGTGGACTTGAGATGCGCAGCCGTCTGGGTCAAGCAGGCCTCCATCAGACCTACCGACATCGACGCGTTCATCAGATTGAAGAAAGGTAGGACCGTTCCCATCATCAGATCGAATCCACCGCCATCGTCACCCAAAAGGTGAGCGGCCGGAATCCGGGCCTCGACAGCGCTGACTGGGACCGAGCCGTTGCCTCTCAGTCCCAGACCGTCGAACTCACGCTCGATGGTCAATCCCTCGGTATTGGAGGGGACCAACCACAACGAGCTGGCTCCTTCGGCCGCCAATGGCTTGCTGGACCATACGAAGGATTCCGAGTAGCCGGCGCCGGTCACCCAGGACTTCTTGGCGTCGAGTTCGACGAGCTCTGGGTTGGTCGAACTCCGGCGGGCGGTGGAGAGCGGAGCCCAGAAGTGGCTCCGGGAGCCGGATTCCGAAAAGGCCAGGGTGGTGACGTGGCGGTTGTCGGCGATCGCTCGCCGCACCGAATCCATCGTGGAGGTCGCTTCAATCACCGCCGTGCCGGCGAAATGCATGCAGGTGATCATGGCGGTGGACGAGCAGTACTTGGCCAGCTCGCGCACTACGTCGGTGGCCGCCCGGATTCCGGCGCCGGCGCCGCCCACTTCGGCACTGCTGATCAGCCCCAGCGTTCCGGCTGATCGCAACGCCTCGATGTTCGCTTTCGGGTACCTGCCCTCGATGTCGACCTGGACGGCATTTGGGGCGATCTGATCCTCGATAGCGGTGGAAAGGTTGTTCAAATACTCAGTCAACTGTCCTCACTCCCTTTACTCGTTCCATCTTGAATGGTTGCTGAAGCGCGCTCAGTGCCCGATGCAGGCGACTCCAGCGACGTCACCAGGGTGGTTACACCGTAGAGCAGGACCATGGCCATTGCGAAGGCCAAGGTTGCACCGCCCGAACCGAGGACATTGCTACTCGAACCGCTTCGCCACTCAAAGAGTGTCTGGAGGGCGACGACGGCAAATCCCGCCGACGTGATCCATGCCAACAGGGGTCTGCGGAGAATCCCTGCCAGGATGCCGATCACTGACAGGATGATCGCAACAATCGCTCCGAGTGGGTTGTAGTTCATGAAGTGCAACTCGTAATGCCCGAAGCCAACTTCCTTGCCATGGGGATTGGTGAAGGACAGCTTGTGAGAGATCAGCAGACCGATGAATCCCGCAAGCACACCCACCACTCCCCAGGCCCATTGCTGTCGATGAGCCTTGTCGGTCAGTGTCATGTGAACCTCGACAGTCTCGAGAGAAGCGGCGATGGGCTACGCCGCAGGACGGGTCGGACCAGAGCGTCCAAGCCCCACACCCTTCCGGCCGCCGAGGCAACCAGGGCGATATTGGCCATGATCATCAAGTAGTAGGACCACGGCCATTCGCCGGGGGAAAGAGCCACCGACAGACCGATGGCCCCTGCCTGTGCGGCGCCGATCATCCCGAACAAACGGGTGAACAGGCCGATGAGCAGGAACGCCGCCAGGCTGCACTCGATCGCCAGCACGCCCCAAGCGAAGATCGTGAAGTTGGGGAGGACGGCGTGCTTGAGCACCCAGGCATAAGGGGCCAGCACCGGGTGGGTGACCCCGGCTTGGGTGAACCCCTTCAGGGAAGAGAAAGCAGTCGGCGTCTTCCAGCCGACATTGGACAGCCACATGACACCCACGCCAATACGAATGATGGCGAAGGCCCGACGGGCGTACGGCCCAAGTACCAGCGGCTCGTCTTCGGCCAGGGGATCTTCTACCGGCGAGGTAGCGAGATCTGCGGCTGCTGTCACGGTCGTTCCAACTTGATCATGGTTGCCCAACTTCCGTCCGATGCGAGTTTTGCCCACCCTAGTTCGTCACTGTTGCGAATATGGATTACCGCAAAGTGGCGGAAAATCCCCCCGAGCCAGCCGCTCGTGGCGAAACCCGTCAGTGACGGGATGGTCGGATTGAATCGGTGGCGGGATGGTCGGATTGAACCAGATTGGGTGTCCGGGTGGGTCCGGGGGATGTCGAACCTTGGAGAATTGGAACCGTCGGGAGTCAATGTCAACATCTGGGACGAGCCGTCCGGCGCTGCGGTCGTCCGATTTGTGACTGGTGATCTTCGCCTCGGTCAGGGTGATCCAGTGGAGTGGTGACCGGAGAGAGCGGGTTCTCCGGGCATGGCAATGTGCGCCTGGTAGATGATTCGGTGATCTCCTGTCGGCTCCGGGGTGCTGTTGGCTCGGCCATCAATTTGGCGAGAAAGGGAATGAGACACGGCCCGACCGGGTTTTCGCTTGAGTGATACCTAGGGTGATGAGGACATGACGCAAAATCGACCGTGCCGATGACCGGTTCCGCCGTCGGCTATGTGGCCGCGTTCGGAGCAGGATTGGCATCCTTCTCGTCGCCGTGCATCCTTCCGCTGGTGCCGGCCTACCTGGCCGTGATCGCCGGACTCGGAGCCGGTGGCGAGCCAGACCAGGGGGCAGCGGACGATGGGGCAATACCCCGATCGGGAACGATCGCCCTGTTGAATACCGCATTGTTCGTCACTGGATTCTCCATCGTCTTCGTTCTTCTAGGAATCACAGCTAGCGGAATCGGGCGGGCACTGGTTCATGAGCAGGCCGTCCTTACTCGGGTTTCGGGCGTAGCGATGGTGGCGGTCGCCGTCTACCTGACCGGGACATTGGTCCTACAGACCCCGACGCTTTATGGCGAGTACCGGTTCCACCCCCATCTGGCCCGGTTCGGCTTTTTTGCCGCGCCAGTGGCCGGCGCTGCATTTGCATTCGGATGGACCCCATGCGTGGGACCGGTGCTGGCGGCGGTTCTGGCATTGGCGGCGCAACAGGGGCAGGTCTGGCGAGGCGGGTCCCTCCTGCTGGCGTATTCGGCGGGGCTCGGCCTCCCCTTCCTCGTCGTGGGCGTGGCCTTTGACCGATTCAAAGGGATCTTCACCTGGCTCCGGCATCACGCGACCTTGGTCACGGGGGTTACTTCAGCCGCACTCGGTGGCTTCGGGATTCTCCTCGTGCTCGATCGACTGGCGTGGGTGACAACGCAGGTCCAGCGAGTGGTGTGAGCTCCGCTGGTCGTCGACGAACAGCTCGATCGGAATCACGAATGGCACATTGGAAATGAGGAGAGCATCATGGCCGAGAAGCGCAGACCGACCAACAGACAGCGAAGTGACGTTTCGCGGCCTGAGGACACGGACATATCTGATGGATCCCGGCCGGGGCCGGCCGAGCCATCCACATCACCACATGCACGCCGGGCAGCCTCCGCCAAGCCGATTCGGCCCGACGGCATGGACCGGAGAGCCAAGGATCAGGCGGACCGAAATCGGCGCCAGAGGATCCGCGTCGGCCTGGTTTCGGGCATCGGTGTCCTGGTGATATCCGTTGTGGCCTTGCTGGCCGTCTCGAGCGGCAGCTCGACGGGAGGTGACAATTCCACGACGGCTGCGTGGGTTCTCCCTCGGTTAGGCCAGTCAGGCACCGTCTCGCTCGCCAGCCTGCGGGGCAAGCCGGTCGTGGTCAATATGTTTGCATCGTGGTGTACCACTTGCCAAGAGGAACTCCCGGCGTTCGCCTCGGCTGCCCAGCGGCTGAAGGGAAAGGTGACGTTCGTCGAGGTGAACTCGCTGGAAACTGGAAACGGCCAGAGCATGGCCAAGCAGTTCGGACTCGGTCAGGCCGGCGCCGTCGTCCTCTCGGACGTGGGAGGAGCACAAAGCAGCGGGCTGCATGACGCGTTGGGGGGTGGCAACAATATGCCGGTCTCCGCCTTCTACAGCGCATCAGGCCAACTCCTGAAGAGCCATGTTGGCGGCTACAGCGGAGCCGCTCTGCAGTCGGAACTCAAGCAGCTCTACGGCACGACCGCATGAACCTGCCAGCTGCCGAAGGTTGGCTGGGCGAGGCGGGCGTGCGCGACCATGCCGGCGGAATTGAAACCAGGTTTGCCACTCTGGAACCCAAGCAATAGACGAGTAAGGACTTCGCCGTCCTGGCTCGCACAAACGGCGTTGTGCTGTCGGTCGGAAGAAGGGGTGAGCAGGGACATCCGCAAAGTCCGGTCATAGTTTGAGATTGGCGAGGAGAGCGGTGAGGCTCCAGGCGCAGGTGCGTAACGCGGCTGCGATGTTGGTCGCCCCGTTGATGCGGAACCGGTTCAAATTCCGGGTTGCACGCGCCGAGGATCTTGAGCGGAGCACGGTCCACACCGAGTTTCGCCTTGAAGGCAGCGGCCATGTCGATCTCCGTCAGGACACCGAATCCGTGCTCAGCGAGCGCAGCACGGACGGCTGAGTCGGCATCCTCGACGAATAGATCCAGGACCACGTCAAACGATGTCATCGGGGAATCCCGATCGCCGTGCCGCCGACCACACGTTCCCGGTAGGCAACTCCGGTCGCCATGCCTGGCGAGCCACACGTCTCCGTCATGATGCACTCGGGGCGTTCTGCTGGTCAGCCACCTGGCGACGCGCCTCGTCCATGTCGAGCGCTTCGGCTTGGGCGATCAGATCGTCGAGCGCCGCTCCCGGGATCGCCCCGGGCTGGGAGAACACCAGGATCTCGTCGCGGAAGATCATCAAGGTGGGGATGGAGCGAATCCCGAACGAGCCGGCCAACTCGAACTGTGCCTCGGTGTCCACCTTCCCGAACACGATCCCAGGCTTCTCCTCGGACGCCGCCTCGAAGACGGGGGCGAACGCCTTGCACGGCCCGCACCACGACGCCCAGAAGTCGACGAACACGATGCCGTTGTCATGCACGACGTCAGTGAAGTTCTCATTCGTCAGTTCAACCGTTGCCATGACCTTCTCCTTTTCCAACTCCATACAGGTCCAACCACAATACCCCCTGGGGTATTTTCGCCCTCCGTGTCCCTGCGGCATTGCGAGGTACACGGTGCAGCAGATCGAGACCGCAGTGCGGCGCGATCACACCTTGCTGGGGCAGCCGGTCGACAGTGCCCGATCCCACACCGTTCACCGCGGGCTGACCTGTTCGGCCGGATCGAGCCATCGGAGGACCTCTCGATCGCCCTGCAACTCCAATCGGCGCCAGAGGACGGGGTTCTCGCTCGCCTGGCTCGCGTGGCAGGAGATCGCCTGATGCTGCCGGGTCCGGTCAACTTCGATCGAGAGATCAATGGCATCGGATGCTCGTCCAACGAACTCGACGGGGAACTCGGTACCGAGTTGATCAGCCACCTCCGCCGCGAGCGTCCAAGCCAGGACCGGAAGTGCATCCTCCTTACCCACCGCACGAGCGACGTCAGTTGCCCTCATGTGGTCGGAATGTCCGGTGATTCCCCCTTCGTCGAACACGAGTAACAGGTCTGCACCCTCCTGTTCGACAGCGAGACGGACCTCTGCACACAGGTCGCCGATCGGTGCTTCGGCAACCCTTCCGTCACCGAACTCGAGGAGGCGGACGCCGCCGACCCCGAGGGCTGCAGCCGCCGAGCTGAGTTCCCGCTCTCGGATCACGTGCAGATCGCCCCTGTCCGCTCCGAGCGTTGACGCCTCGCCGTGTGTCAGGCACAGCACGGACGTCCTCACACCGCGTTCGGCAAACGCGCTCAGCACTGCGCCCAGTCCGAAGCTCTCATCGTCCGGATGCGCACAGACGGCGAGAACTGAACCGACTGCGGGAAGGTCTTGGAAAACTTCATCTCTGACATGCATGGTGCTGCTCCTTTCCATGTCGTTCCATCCGATTGCGAATCACCGATGACAAACCTCAGCCCTCAGGAGCCGCTTACGCGGGAATCAGGAGATGCGTTTGGCGCGAACGACGGTGTCGACCGCATCCCTCGGGCCGTTGTCCGTGTCCACCACCCGGACGGCCTGCTGCGCCCGATCGATGGTCAGGCCGGCATCTACCGCCGCCTCTGTCACCTCACTCACCCGATAGAGCACGTCGGGGTTCGGAGGCCCCCCGTATCCCCGGGTGAGGTTGTCGAAGTCGTGGGCGATGACCAGCAGGGTGCCACCGGGGGCCACCGCCGATGCCGCGACGGCAAGGGCCGCCGACCGACTCGCCTGGGGGAGCTGGAGGTAGCACATGGCCACCAGGTCGAACCCCTCCGGTGGCGGCGTCCACTCCTCGACAGTGGACTCGACCCAGGTCACCTCCACGCCCCAGAGGTCGGCGAACCGCTTTGCCTTGGCCAGGCCGACCGGCGAGAAGTCCACACCGGTCACATCCCAGCCCTGCTCAGCGAGCCAGATCGAGTTGCGACCTTCGCCACAGGCAAGGTCAACCGCCCGACCAGCCTGCAGCCCGACGACTTCGGCGACCAGGAACTGGTTGGGCGTGCTCGTCCACACCAGTTCGTCGCCGCTGTAGCGCTCGTCCCACTGCCGACTGTCCATGGTCACACCCTTCGTTGGTCGGCTTCCGGGAGAGGAGGCCCAGGCGGGTGACCCGTCGAAGCCAGCGTCTGGCTAGCTGCAGTTGCCAGCAGTTGCTCTAACCGTTCCGGCGAACTCGTGCTCATCGACCGAACCGGCGTCGCCCCTTCGTCGCCGTGCGAGCGTGGCCCTGGCAACGGTCCGATGGGTCGACGTGACCCAGCACCTGCTCTACGTGCATGCCGCACCCCTTCCAGGACGGCCGGCCACACTGCTTACATGTCACTGCTGCGCACATGCGTCGTACCTTTCGTCGGATCGAGCGCCGGAGCGCTCAGCGGTGTTCCTTCCGGATGATCTTCGCCATCTTCAGATTGATGGCCAGGAAGCGCTCAAACTGGACGAGCAGATTCTTGCGGGCCCGAAGGGTCTTGGCCGTCGGGAGCGGCGCACTGGCGATGTCGTCTGCGGTGTGGTCCATCGTCCTCTCCTTCCCTACTCGGGGATCAGGTGCCAGCCCGGGCGGGCCTTAGCCTTGTAGATGAACATGTAGTGGAGTGCCAGCTTGATCCAGTGGCCGGCCAAGCCGATCTCGCCAAAGGTGTCTTTGAGGCTGCGTCCGGTGCCCGGGTACCTTTGGAGGTCGGGCACGACCGGGTACATGGTCATGGACGCAGCGCTGCCGTGACGAAGGCCGGAACCGGCCGAGGCCACGCAGGCGGCCGCCATGTCGGCCATCGAGCCCGATCTGATCTGGACCGCGTCGCCCTTCTCAATCATGGCGGCGATGTTGGTGGCGGCCAGCTTGCCCATGACACCCGACGGCATGCCCGTGCGCGGCGGTGACGGTGCGATGACCGTCCCATTCGATGACTTCCGTGGCTGCGAGATCTGGTGGGGTGGGGCGAAGGCGATCCCCACGGCGAAGATGTTGGGGAACCGGGGCACCTGGTAGGTGCGGGGCCAGTCCTCGGCCCGCCATTCCTCGAACGGCTTGGCCGTGTAGTCGGCGTCGACCTTCATGAACCCGTTCGGTGCGAAGAGTTCGGCACTGATGTCGGCACCCTCCCCGTCGAATGCCTTCAGGTCCACGCCGCGGAAGGGCGGGAGGAGCATGGCGAAGTCGAAGGCCAGCGAGTTAATCGTGCCGTCGAGCTGCTCGTAGTGGACGGCACCCTCCTCGACACCGGTCACGTGGGCCCCTGTGATGGCCCGGATGCCCCGTTCACGGAAGAGCGACTCGGTCCACAGCTTGGACGTCGTCTGGAACCCCTGCTGGGTGAAGGTCAGCCCACCCACCCCGAAGTCCCCCAGCTCGTACTCGTTCGTCAGGTAGACGATGTCGGCCAGGTCACGCACGCCGGCCTGACGCATCTCATGCTCCACGTTGAACGCGTACTCGAAGGCAGCACCCTCGCAGGTGCATGTCCCGTGCCCCATGCCGACCACCAGGGTCTGGTGCTCGCCCTGCTTCATCTTGGCGATCGCCGCCCGGAGCGCGGCCGATGCCTCGACGGCGTGGCCCGAGGTGCACACCGAAAAGGAGTGGCCGTCAGGACCCAGGCCCGGGGTAGCCCCGAAGTTGAGCTTTGGGCCGGTGGCGTTGATCAGGTAGTCGTAGGTGAGCTCGCCGTGTTCACCCGAGCGTGCCGGGTCGGTGTAGGTCACCTCGACGTAGGGCGACTCGTGCGTGTCGTCACCCTCGGGGTGGATGGCGGTGGCGAGGGCCTGCTCGTAGCCAATGCCCTTGCGCTTGTAGATCGGACCGAGTTTGAAGGTCACCTGGTCCGACTTCATCTTGCCAACCCCTACCCAGATGTTCGACGGGATCCAGTTCCACTGCGAGTTCGGGGTGACCACCACGACCTCGTCGGACCGCTTGAGCATCCGCGAGAGATGGAGTGCCGCCGTGTGGCCGGCGATCCCTCCGCCCAGGACTACGACTCGTGCCATCTCCTACCTCCATCTGCGTTGCTGGAGCAAGCATAACAGATACCCCATGGGGTATTTACCACAAACCATCGGGAACCCGGCGACGGGTCATGCCGGCCCGGTTTGGGCCAGGCACCGCTCCAGCAACTCCGTCAACCTCGAGAGGTCCCGCACGACGGACATCCCCTCGACCGGGTCTTTGGAGATGTCGAGCGTCGGGCAGAACACGTCGGCATCGCCGCAGAAGAAGTGCGGGGAGCCCCGGACGCCGCGTCGCCGGCCTTCGTCCCAATCGGCCAGCACGGTGGCGCGGTCAGTATCGTCGGGCATGACGACGCCGAGGTCGTGGGCCAGGTAGTCGAGTGTCACCGGGTCGGAGATGTCCCGACCCTCCTCGAACAGCGCGTCCCGGAGTGCGAAGCTGACCCGCTCGCCCACCTGCAGGTCCGTTCGATAGGCCCGATTGGCCAGGGCCAGGGCCTCGAGGGTCGAGGTCGGGAACCGGTCGACATCAAGGTGACTGAACAGGTCGGGGGCGACCTGGTCCCGCAGGTCCTCGGCACGCTCCCCGGTCACTGTTGCGTCGAGCGGTGTGCCGTTGACCAGCTCGAGCGGCCAGGCCCGCACCCAGATGGCCACGTCACTGCGGCCGGTGAGGGCGCGCTGCTCCTCAATCGCCCGCAATCCGACGTGAGCGAACGGACACCAGATGTCGGCAAAGACCTCGATGAACGGGCCCGTTGTCCTACTCATGTGGTCACCTCACGAATCGGCTTGTTGCGATGGGCCCGACGGTCGGGTCCCGACGCACCTGCTCGGTGGTCAGTCAGCTGGCCCGAACAGCCTTGCCGCTCAGCGGCTGACCGAACAGGACGTTGAACAGGCAGACGTCGAGGGCGCCGGCGGCGAGCGGGACGAGTCCGACGACGGCGAGCGCCCACCAACCTCCACCCAGCAACCCGCCGACCACGATCAGCGCCACACCGGCGATGACCCGGACAGCCCTGCCTGCCGTTGACGCCATGAACTTGGAGAATCCCATGGTTCCTGCTCCTTCTGTCAGTGCTGCTCCATTGCGGATGTGACCGGCGGCTCAGGCCAACTTGGTGAACAGCCGTTGGACCTCGTCGAGGGGATAGCCGGAGGCTTCAGCTTCCTCGGGATGCTGGACGCAGTACGTCAGGCCACTGGCGATCAGTCGGAAGCCGACCTGCTCGAGTGCCTTGGTCGCCGCGCTCAGCTGGGTGACGATGTCACGGCACTCCCGGCTCTCGGCCAGCATCGCCTCCACCGGGTGAACCTGGCCTTCAGCACGACGCAGTCGCAGGCTGAGGTCCTTGACCACGTCATCAGGCAGTTCCATGGAACCTCCTTGACCGTTGGCCGGACGATTCCCGCAGGACCATTGTGTCCTCGAGCCCGTCGCCAGCACCACGTCCCGAATGGGACCTGGCCGAGCCTCGTGGGCGTGCGCCGATCGGCGCGTCCGCCGTGCGCGAGAGCATTGAAAGTCCACTCGGCATGTGAACCACTACCAGCGACACAGGGCAGGCCGACCGAGTCGCTGCAGCACGATCGACGCCGGACATGCCCTGGTGGTGACGTAGAGCCACTGGTTCACGCCGACGACGGCCGTCAACAGCAGGAACCACGGACTGATCAGTGCGGCGAGGAGGGCACTCACCAGGGTCATCGTCCCCGCCATGGCGAACAGCACCCGCTCGAGCGGCCATCTCGTCGGTCGAACGACGGGTCCCGACACCGTGGTGGATTGAAGATTCGTGGTCATGGAAGTTCCTCTCGGAGTCCTGGTTGTTGGATCATCGGTCGGCGAATGGGTGATGGAATCCACGTGCCGCAGGGATTCGACCGGTTGCAGCGGTCCCGAGGACCTGCTCGCCGGACTTCGCAGGGCCCTCAATGGGAGAACTTCACTTTGGGCAGGATCTTCCCGAGCCATCTCGGCTGGTGCCAGGCGCTGTGCCCACCCAACCGGAGCACCACCGGCAACACCACCAGCCGGACTACCAGGGCGTCGAGCGCCACGGCGATGGCCAGGATCACCCCCATCTCCTTGGGGGCAAGGGGTCCCGACAGGGCGAAGGTCAGGAACACGGCGATCATGACCGCAGCGGCCGACAGCACCACCCGTCCGGAGGTGCGCATCGACCCGATCATGGCGTGCTCGGGGTCGGGGTGGGTCTCGTAGCGTTCTTTGGCCGCAGACAGCATGAAGAGCGTGTAGTCCATGGCCACGCCGAAGACCATGGCCCCGAAAAACAGTGGGGCCCAGGCGTCGATGAACCCCTGGGGCTGGAAGTTGAGCGGCCCGGACAGGAAGCCGTTCTGGAAGATGAGCCGTCCGATGCCGAAGGCGCCGGCCACCGACAGGGCGGTGATGAGCACCCCCATGGCCGCGATCAGCGGTGCGCCGAGCGCGATCAGGAGCAGCAGGAACCCGAGGACGCCCAGGATGGCGAGGACGATCGGGGTGCTGGAGGCCAGCGACTGCTGGAGGTCGTGGTTCTCGGCCGCCGCCCCACCGATCAGCGTCCCGGCCGGCAGCACCTGGCGGAGGTGGTCGATGGTGTCGCCGGTCGTCGTGGTCGAGGGTCCGGTGGTCGGGACCACCTGGTCGAGCGTCCACCCGGCATTGGTCGGGCCCGGCACGGCGCCGGCCACCCCGGAGGTGTGCGCAAGGACGGCCATGGCTCTGGCCTGCTCGGAAGTCGGCACCACGACCTGCAGGGTGCCCGGCGCACCGGCTCCGAAGGCACTTGTCACCTGGTAGTAGCCGACCCGGGCATTGGCGCTGGGCGGCACGATGGTGATCGACGGCATGTTGGTCCGCATCCCGATGATCGGGGCGGCGGCCAGGAGCAGGAACACCAGGGCGGCCGCACCGGCAGGGAATGGGTGCTTCCACAGGAACTTGCCCCACCGGTGGAGTCCGCGATCCAGGGGGCCCTCGCCCACCTTGGGACCGCCACGTCCCAGGCGGATGGTGCCCTTGTTGATGTTGGTCCCTAGCTTGCCGAGGACGGCCGGCAGCAGCGTCAGCGTGGCCGCCAGCACCGCGACGACCGAGAGCATGATGCCGAAGGCCATGGACCGGAAGGCGGGGCTCGGGACGATGAGGATGGCAGCGAGCGAGGCGAGCACGGTGAGCGCACTGAAGGCCACCGCCTTGCCGGCGGTGTCCACAGTTTCGGCCACCGAGGCGACGATCGCCTCGCGGTCACCGGGTTCCGCGCCCCGGCGTTCCAATGCGGATCGGAAGCGCATGACCAGGAAGAGCGCGTAGTCGATGCCCAGGGCCAGGGCGAACATCAAGGCGAAGTTGAGTGCCCAGATCGACACCGGGGTGAACTTCGTGGTGATCACGAGGGCGCCGGCGGCCACCAGCAGCCCGGCCATGGTCAGGAGGAGCGGGAGGCCGGCGGCCACCAGGCTGCCGAAGGCGATCACCAGGATGATGATCGTGACCGGCCACGACAGCAGCTCCGACTTGAGCATGGCGGAGCGGTTGGCCGTGTTGAAGTTGGCCCACAGCGCACTGTCACCGGTGAGGGTCACGCTGACGCCCGATGTGGCCAGCGCCGCGAGTTTGGGTTGGACCGCGTCAGCCGCCTCCACCATCTTGTTCGAGTTGGCGGCAGCTCCGGCGGTGATGATCGCCGTCCGGCCGTCACGGGAGATCGAGACCCCGGCCTGTGGTGGGACGACGGTGGACACCCGGGGATCGCTTCGGAGCACAGCGGTCGCCTTGGCCACGGCGGCCTGGGCCTGGGGGTCCGACGCGATCGGACCCTTGTGGTCGACGATGACGACCTGCAGTCCGGTGGCACCGAGGCCGGCGAAGTCCTTTTCGATCACGGCCCGAGCGGCAATGGACTGGCTGCTCGAGGCCTGCCATCCTGCACCGGCCAGAGCGCTCTCCACGTGCACCGCGAAGAACCCGAACACGATCAGCACCAGCAGCCACCCGATGAGCACCCGGCGGAAGTGGGTGGCGGACCACCTGCCGAGCCTGGCGAACGGGCTGGGTCGGCTGGCGTGGACCGTGTCGTCGGTTCCACCGAGGCCGTCCCCGACCGGGGTCGGCTCATCATTGACCTCGGTTAGTGCCGTCGCATGGGGTGCGTCGAGTCCGGTTCCTCGAGTGGCGGCCATGGGAAGACATCCTTTGATCAGACCGGCACACACACTCGGAACGAGGGAGCATGCACGGATACCTGGGTGGGTATAAAGAACCCTAACACGATACCCCCCTAGGTATCAAGCAGTATGTTGAAGCGCCATACCGTTCCGCGGCGCCAGACCGCATCTCATAAGTTCACAGCAGCGTGCAGCGCCCGCACGATGGGCGAGTGACGGACCCTCGCATCCCATCGGGAATGAGTGAAGACTCCCTCCTCGAGAGAACAGGGGCCGACGAATCCCAGCCACGATGCGAGAGCGCGTGAACATCGCGAGATACTCACCCGAGGCCGGGATACTTGGCCTGCGGCGACATCACCCGGCCGGGCGCCAACGCCTGGATGGGCGCCCCTTGGTCCGAATCGACCTGCTGCCGCTACCGATCCGTCATGAGGAGTCCGCGGTCGGTCAGGAAATCGACCTGCTCCGTATGCATGGGTTCGGGTGGCGCCGTGAACCACCCGCGTCCGGACGTGGCGTCGGCCATCAGGTCAACGTCGACGTCGACGTGGCAGTGGAATGCAATGCCGACGGGTGAGTCCAACCCGCTTAGGTAGTGGCTCGGGTACTCGATGTAGCCGAGGAGTGGTCCCGCTTCGACCTCCAACCCGAGTTCCATTGATGCAACCCGCCTAACGGCTGCGACCAGCGGCTCGCCGAACCGCACCGTGCCTCCAGGGATGTGCCACAGTCCCGAACACGGCCCTGCTGTGCGTTTCGTCAAGAGAATGCCGAGCGGACTCTGGATGACGACCTCAACCGTGAGGCGTGGAACCTTGGCGTAGATCTCGTGGAACTCCTGCTCCGAAAGTGGGTGTCCGACGTCCTCGACACGGGATTCCGGACCGACAGCTCGCCGGTCGGTCACGTCAGGTACCTGGTGAACTGCCCCATCGCGTCAGCGTACCGAAGGCGATCTGATCGCTGGGTCGCCGCTACTTCTGTTCCGATTCCCACCTGTTCGGATATTTGTGGCGTCGGGAGGCGTGGTCCGTATGTGCCGACACGTTCGGTGCCCCCTGGACCGCATAAAACTAGGGGGCAGACCCTGAAGGAAGAGTCGAGAGAGGACGTCGCCATGCCAGTTCCGACAGAGAGCGAGGTGCGATCCTGGACTTCCGGGGAACGAGCCGAAGTCGCCCGCTTCCTGGACCACCTGGTCGAACGACCGACGGGAACCTCGGGCGTTATCAGGAGGCGAAGGCTCTCGATCGTGGCCGCCGCAATCGGCGCACTTGTGATGCTGCCCTGGATCGGTTACCTCGCCTCGTCACTGCCGCTCGCCGAATCCGGCGGCGCATGGCGGGTTGCATGGGTCGGCTTCGACATCATGCTCGCCTTCGTGCTGATGACAACGGCATGGCTCGGATTTCGCCGCCGACAGGTGGCCATCCTCGGCCTGCTGGTCGCGTCGTCGATGCTCATCACTGACGCGTGGTTCGACGTTGCGCTCTCGTATGGGACTCGGGAACAGTGGGGGGCGATCCTCAGCGCCGCTTTGCTCGAGGTCCCGTTCGCGATTCTCCTCGCAAGCAGTGCCATCTCGATTCTTCAGCGAACGTCTTCGACCGTCGCGCGCCTGAGAGGGCACGAGGGAACGCTCCCGTCACTCTGGCATCAGCAGTTCTTGGTTGCTCCGCCGCCGTCCAGGAGCAACTGAGCCCGGGTCACGGCAGGTGGATGTCATGCGACGGGTGTGAGCGCCTCGTGCGCATGGCGGATGCGCTCCAATGCCTGAGCATTCTTGCCGGTTGCTAACCGACGCGGTGGAGCTCCGCAGTAAGGTGAGGTGCGAGTGGCTGACCGACGGCTGCCATCCGCAGCGAGTAGCGGAGCGTGTCACCGTCGATGTTGACGTCGCGTTCGACGACCGCCACCTCCTTGGCGGTCGAGGTACGCGCGATCGCTGTTGATCGAAGCAGGATGGCGGAACGGGCAACAGTGCCCTCGGCAATCTCCGCGATCCCCGTTGGCTGCGCGATGACGACCTCGGCCCAGTCGGGACGCGCCATGCGCCAGAAGCCGGACTCGCTGTGGAGCAGACGGCCGTCAGCAGCGTGCTTCGTCGACTGGGTGTAGGCGAGGAATGGCTTGCCGACGTGTGAAAAGTTGACGGTCTCCTCGTAGTCGAACGCGTCGATCGTCGGATACTCTCCGTGACCTGACCCGGCCCAGGTGCCCAAGAGGGCAGCCAGCGGCTCCACGGCGGGGTGCAGGGCGATGTTCACATCCCAAGCATCTCACTCCGGCAGTCGTGCCGGGCCGTCAAACCTGATCCTCGGTCGAGGACACGCCAATCCGGCACTCCGCCACCGCCACCGCCACCGCCAGATTTCCGCAGCGGTGGCCGTCCGAGTGTTTGCCCGTCGACGGACGGACAGTTGGCACTATCCGGGTTTGACCGCCACTCCCCGAGTGAACCAGCTCCAGGGCTTCGGTCCAACGCCGTATCGCTGATCGACATCGTCCAGCGTGAAGCCTGCGCCCCGGACCAGGGATACGGGATCACGGGTGAGATGACAGCCGTCTGCCACCCGGCGCTGGAGAGGTTCCAGACGGCTCTGCCACACCGCCACACCCGCGTCAGGAGCAAGGCCGTGCTCGAGGAAGTGGAATCGGCCTCCTGAACGGAGCACCCGTCGGACCTCCGACAAGGCGGCGTCGACGTCGGGAATCGTGCACAGGGCGAAGGTGCAGAGTGCATCGTCGCAGGAGTCGTCCGGCAGTGGGATCGACTGGCCATCGAGCCCGACGAGCTCCACCGGCACCGATGAGTTGTCGATCCGACGCTGCGCAATCCGAAAGCCCTTGGCTGACGGTTCGACCGCGAGGACCTTCTCGACAGTCGACGGGTAGTGCTCGACATTGAGGCCCGAGCCGAACCCGATCTCGAGGACTTTTCCGGACAGTCCACTGGATAGTTCGCTGCGCCACTTCTTCAGTCCGGCGGTCCCACACGCTCGGTCGACCAGGACGGGGAGGATGTGCTCGCGGTAGAAGGCCATGTCGCAGAGTACTGACCTAGTTCGCCGACGTCCCTCGGGCACGCTCACCCCGAACGGCGGGAATGCGCCTGCTCTTCGTTCGGTGGCCGGTGCTTCGGCTGATGAGGCTGCGCGGACCACCCGGTTCGACGAACTCCACCGTACTGCGGGCCGTTAGCGTTCCGGTATGCCTGAAAGTGCCGATACGAACGAGGCCATCTGGAAGTCTCATGCCGCGATCTCGCACTGGGTCTCGACGGCCGAGGACCGTGAGCGCCGACGCGCAGACGAGCGCCGACTCATGGCAGAGCTGCTTCCCTTCGACAAGGACCAGCAGTTCACGTTCGTCGACCTGGGCGCTGGGACCGGCGCCGCCGCTCGAGTGGTCCTCGACTACTTCCCCGGCGCGCGAGCCATCCTGGCCGACTACTCCCTGCAGATGATGAAGCAAGGGCGCCGAGAGCTCTCCGCCTTCGGGGATCGCTATACCTATGTCGAGTTCGATCTCGCACGCAGCCCCTGGCCGGCGGAGATCCCGAGTCAGGTCGACGCAGTCATCTCGTCACTGTGCGTCCATCACCTCCCCGATGAGCGTAAGGGAGAGTTGTTCGCCGCCGAGATCCTGGAGCACCTGCTTCCCGGGGGTTGGTACATCAATTACGACCTTGTCACGACCGAAGATGCAGTCGTCGAGGCAGCCTGGTTGCGGGCCGGAGATCGCCGTGACTCCGAAGCAGCAGCGAAGCGGGAGGATCGAACGCCCGAAGAGCAGTCCCGGCACGAGAACCACGTTCGCTACATGATTCCGCTCGCCCCTCAGCTCGACCTCTTGGAAAAAGTGGGGTTCGAGGGGGTCGACATCTACTGGAAGCAGCTCGACCATGTCATCTACGGCGGTAGACGACCCTGATGTGCGGCTCCTGGCCCCGGTAGTCAGGCATGCGATCGGAGTTCGCGTGCCCGCTGTGGTCGAGAGGAGATGGACCCCGATGGATACGGACGCCTGAGCGTCCCCGACCGGATCAGGCACGTCGTGGCCACCTGGGCAACGATCGGAACGCGTCGAAGGGTGATCGCGCGGGCCGCTCGCGCTGTCAGGCCCCGAGCGCCCTCCGCACGTCGGCCAGGCGGTCCGGTTCGATGCGCCACCACACCCAGCGCCCTCGCTTCTCCCCCACGATGAGACCGGCCTCGGCCAGCAGCTTCGTGTGATGGGAGATGGTGGGCTGGCTTCTCCCCAGGGGCGCTTCGAGGTCACAGGAGCAGACTTCGCCCTGTGCCGCAACGAGGGAGAACAGCTGGAGCCTGATCGGGTCGGCGAGCGCGGCCAACACGTGGGCGAGGCTGGTTGCTTCCGCCTGGCTGAGCGGAGTCTCGATTACCGAAGCACAGCACAGTGCAGGATCCGCCACGTCAGCGGCTTGACCCTTCGCGTCCATCCTCCACCTCCTTGTATTGATTTCTGTCGATGTGTCCGATAGCATCGACAACAGTCAATCTACCAAAGGACGTGACCATGTCCCGCGTACAGCTCGCACTCAACGTCGCCGACATCGACGAGGCGATCGTCTTCTACTCGAAGCTCTTCGGCACCGAGCCGGCCAAGATGCGGCCGGGCTATGCCAACTTCGCTATCGCCGATCCGCCGCTGAAGCTCGTCCTCATCGAAGATGCCAACCAGATGCCGGGGACGCTCAACCATCTCGGCGTCGAAGTGCCCACGACCGACGAGGTGACGGCAGCCCAGGTTCGCCTTTCCGGTGAAGGTCTGGCGACCGCGCTGGAGGAGGAGACATCGTGTTGCTACGCTGGGCAGGACAAGGTGTGGGTGGACGGGCCCGGCGGAGAGCCGTGGGAGATCTATACGGTCCTGTCGGACACCGAGATGCCCGCCGGCCAGCTGCGGTCGGCCGCACCCGGGGAGTCGGCGTGCTGCAGTTCGCGGCCCGAGTCCGTCGAGGCCACCGCCGCCTCGTCCTCGTGCTGCTGAACAGCCAACGCGGCAGGAGCGGAGTCCACACGTGAGCGACGTGTCCTCCGACCTGGTTCCCGCAGATCAGGAAGTCGAGGCGGTAATCGCACGCCTCTCGTTCCTCGACCGGTTCCTGCCGGTGTGGATCATCCTGGCGATGGCACTCGGCCTCGTTCTGGGGCGGGCGATTCCCAGCCTCAACACACACCTCAACTCGGTCCAAGTCACGTCAGGGGCGTCGCTGCCGATCTTCATCGGCCTCCTGGTGATGATGTACCCGGTGCTGGCCAAAGTCCGCTACGACGAACTGGGTACGGTCACCCGTGACCGCCGGACCCTGGTGTCCTCCCTGGTCATCAACTGGGTGATCGGACCGCTCGTCATGTTCACCCTGGCATGGCTCATGCTGCCCGACCTCCCCGCGTACCGGACCGGACTGATCATCGTCGGCCTGGCCCGCTGCATCGCCATGGTCCTCATCTGGAACGATCTCGCACTCGGGGACCGGGAGGCCGCCGCAGTGCTCGTCGCGCTCAACTCCCTGTTCCAGGTGGTGGCCTTCGCTCTGCTCGGATACTTCTACCTGAAGGTGCTTCCCGGCTGGCTCGGCCTGCACACCGTCGGGCTGGACCTGTCGATCTGGAGGATCGCGGAGACCGTTGCCATCTTCCTCGGCATCCCCTTGGTCGCGGGCTACCTCACCCGGACCATCGGCGAGCGGCGACGAGGTCGCGAGTGGTACGAGACGAAGTTCATCCCCCGTATCGCCCCCTTCGCCCTCTACGGGCTGCTTTACACGATCGTCATCCTCTTCGCCCTCCAGGGCCACACGATCACGTCGCATCCGGCGGACGTCGCCCGGATCGCCCTCCCGCTCCTGGCCTACTTCGCCATCATGTGGTTCGGGACGTTCGCCTACGGGCGGGCCATCGGCCTTCCCTACGAGCGCACGGCCACGCTCTCGTTCACCGCCGCGGGCAACAACTTCGAACTGGCGATCGCCGTCGCCATCGGTGTGTTCGGGGTCACGAGCGGTGAGGCACTGGCCGGCGTCGTCGGACCCCTGATCGAGGTCCCCGTCCTGGTCGGACTCGTCTACGTCTCCTTGTGGGCCAGGGGTCGCTACCCGTCCCCGTCCGCGCGACCCGCCATGAAAGGTGTCCAGTGAGCGACACGCCGGTTGTCCTGTTCCTGTGCATCCACAACTCGGGACGGAGCCTTGCCGCACGAGTTCTGCTCGACCACTATGCCGAGGGGCGAATCGACGTGCGCTCGGCCGGGTCCGAGCCAGCTGACCAGCTGAACCCCTCGGTGGTTGCCATCCTCCG
Source organism: Acidimicrobiaceae bacterium (assembly GCA_043784065.1). Lineage (GTDB taxonomy): Bacteria > Actinomycetota > Acidimicrobiia > Acidimicrobiales > RAAP-2 > Bog-756. Next base: position 865 of record JAYVYR010000004.1, on the reverse strand, counting down.
GGAACGTGGGCTCGATCCGGCTCGTGAGTTCCCCAAACCACTCACTGACGAGCTGGCCAGGGAGTCGGACGTCATCGTCACCATGGGTTGTGGAGACACCTGCTCCGTGTACCCGGGCAAGCGCTACCTCGACTGGCAGCTCGAAGACCCTGCAGGCAAGCCGGTGGATGCAGTCCGACCCATCGTCGACGACATCGACCAACGTGTACGCAAGTTGCTCGCAGAACTCTCCTGACCCCGTCTGGTCTTGCTGCAACCGTACTCGCTCCCCGCTGATTCGCTTGATCGATTTGGTGATCGATCTTCGCAACGCGACCCCTGTTGCTGTCGGCTTTGGGTGTTGATCGAGCGGGAGCTATATGCAGACTCTTCGGCAATGGTCGCGGTCCATCGCTCGCTAGGGCAAGCACGTGAAGCCAGCGCAGGCTCGAACGGTCCCCATCCAACCGCTTGGGGAAAGGTGGGGCAGTAGTCAGTCGCTGATTCTCCGAGCGGCAATCCACGTGAAGGGCTGAATGGAACCGGTCGGGGTCGTATGGACCTCCCGGCGCTGGTCGATCAGCATGAACTCGGCCCCTAGCACCTCCATCAGTTGATCGGCCCCGTACCTGGTCACGGGAAGCCCGGAGCACCACTCCGGCCCGTCAGGCGCGAACGTGGCCATGACGACGTACCCCGGTGCAGCTAACGCACGGCGCAGAAGGTCTCGGTAGACCCCGACCTCATCTCCTGACAGGAAATGAAAGACCGCCCGGTCGTGCCACAGGTCGTAACGGCGCGTCGGTTCCCACGTCAGCAGATCGTGAGCGATCCACTCCACGGCGGGTGCATCACCACCCCCGCGTTCTTGGCTCGCCTGCAGCGC
>JAYVYR010000003.1:0-6199 GCA_043784065.1 Acidimicrobiaceae bacterium | reverse complement strand
CACCACCTTGGAGCCGGCCAGCCGGGCCTGGTCGAGCAGGAAGGAGACATCCCGATCGGCGGCCATCCCCGCCTCGTCGAGCACCAGGATGCGGCTTCGAGTGAGCCGCATCCGGTCGTGTTCGAGCCTCCAGCGCAGGGAAGCGAGCGTCCGGGACTCGGACAGCCCTGCCTCCCGGCCGAGAGTCCTCGCCGCCTGGCCGGAGGTCGAGGTGCCCACCACGGTGAAGCCGCTCGTCTCGAAGGCGTCCCGGACGGCAGCCATGACGGTCGTCTTGCCCGACCCGGCCACTCCTTCGACCAGTTCCACCCCCCGGCCTGAGGTGGCGATGCCCAACACCGCCGCCAGCTGGCCGGGGGTCAGTGGAGACCCCAGGTCAGCGCTCTGGCGGCGCAGCGCACCGGCTGCCACCTCGGGGGTGACCCTGGCCGCCTCCCGGTTCTCGACGCCTCGCTCCACCGCCTGTTCGATGGCCAGTTCGGTGGCGATGACATGGGCTGTGGCATAGGCCCGTTGCGAGGCTCTTGGCACTCCGACCAAGGGGATGGCGTCGGGATCACGCAGGATGCGAGTCGTCGCCTTGTCCAACTCGGTGGTCGGAAGGCCGAAGACTGACGGCGCCACGGCCACGATCACGTCCCGCTTGGCGAACACCTTGCGGGCAGACAGCGTCCCGTTCGGTCCCAACACGTCCTCGGCTGTTGCGGTCAGCGCTCGGTTGCCGAGGATCTCGAACCCTTGGTTGTGCCGGCGCTGGTAGGCGAGGCCGGCGCGTTCGATGTCGGCCAGCAACTGCTCGGGTGGGAAGCCGGCCGTCGTCAGTTCGGCCCGCCACCTCGGCACCAGGTCCTCGACCGACGTGTGGCGCTTGGCCTTCCTCGTCTCCCGGGCCGCCACTTGGCGGGCCTGGTAGGTGGAGAATCCCTTCTCGGCCATGACATGGCTGATCTCGACAGAGCGCTTGGAATGGACGGCCAGTGCCTCGTCGGGGATGCCACTGATCTTCCAGTGCCCGAGCTTGCCGGAGGGACCGGGATCGGCCTCGATGCCGTAGCCGAGCTGGACTGCCTTGGCAGCAGAGGTGACCCGGCCGACCATGGTGGTGGCATGGAGGTGCTCCCGCCAGAGGGTGGTGTCGGGGGCCTTGGCGTCGCCCCTTCCGTCCAGCATCTCGATCACGTTGGCGATCAGCACGTGGTCGTGGGGTCCCGGATCGCCGGCCCGGGTGGTGGCATGGCGGGCATGGGCGTAGACGAGGCCGGTGGTCGGGGTCGGCACGGCAGCTACTCCCCGGCGTCCGCCGCGTTCTCTGGTCAGCTGGTCCAAATAGCTCAGCGTGGCGTCCCGCTCGGCGTCCATGATGGCGTGCATGTCCTCTGCCCGACCGAGCACCCCCAGTTCGGCGACGGACTTGTGGGCAGCGATGACCAGCTCCATGCCCGGGCGCCGGGCGGTGACCATTCGCTCGCCGGTCGCAGGGTGACGGGCCCCGCCGGGGCCGTAGAGGACGTCGTAGGAGGGGTTGTCGACGGAGCCGACCAGGCCGAGGGATTCGGCTCCCGATCCGCCCCAGAGCAGCGGGGTCTCACCTCTCGAGGCGTAGTACTCGAGGGTGGCCCCGGGGAAGTCGTCGCCGCGCTCGATGATGGTGTCGCGGTGGTAGGCGACAGAGTCCGCTCCCATCATCCGCATCCAGGCCACACCGACTCCCTCTCCCCGGCAAGGGGAACCCCCTTGCAATCGTGTTCAAGGTATTCAGGGGGTGTGACGCGAGATCGTCGGAGCACTGCAATGCGGATCGGGCCAGAACCGGCGACGAATAGCAGTGCCGAGCCAGTCGAGGACGCAACGCCTAGCTGTTCCTTCCATTGGAGGGCGGAGGTACCTGTTGATCCGGGAGGGCTCGGCCATTCAGTGGGGTAGGTCTGGACTTGCGGGGACTTGACGCCCCACTGGTCTTTCGACCCGAATCTCAGTTGGGACTGCGGTCCCTCTAGGCGTCCGCCCCCAGTGTCCCGCGATCTGACAGACAATTGGCGGCCTGACCAGGGAGGGTGACGTTGAATTGGTTGACCAACTTCTTCGTTGGCACACTGCCGACCGACGAATTCTCCCAGTCCGTTCCAATATCGCGATTGCGCGGGTGAAGCCGCCGCCCCATTCGGCCCGACTGGGACACCTTTGCGTTACCGCCGTGATGGCGTGGACTCACGTGGCGGAGCGGGTCGGCAAGTACGTGCTCGGGTCATCCATGAATGCTTCGGCGCATTCCGCACAGCAGAAGTAGAAATCCGTCCCGTCGTGACGTCTGTGCACGGCCTCATCCGGGGCGACTGTCATCCCGCAGACAGAGTCGACAGCCGTGATCGGTGCCCCGACGCCTGCAGCTTCGCGAGTGGCCGTCGCAACCTCACCCGGCTTTCGCCCGAGCGGCACAGGAACGGGCGCCACGGGGCTGTTTGGGCTCGCCACGTTGCCACCGTAGGGACCGGGGTCGGCGGAGAACGTCTCCGCGCATCCCTGACTGCAGAACCACACCTCGGTGCCTTCGTCTGCCAGATAGGCGGCGGCGTGCTGGGGGTCGACCGTCATCCCGCACACGGGGTCGACAGCGGTTGTGGTGCCGCTCGGATCCACACTGACGGCGTCGGGCATTCCGGAGTGGCCGTGGGAGTCTTCTCTCGACGCCTTGGCGAACTTTTCCGGGTCGGCTTCGAACCGAAGCCGGCAGTGGTCCGAGCAGAAGTAGGCAGTGTGCCCGTGATGGATCAGTGAGGCCGGTGCGTGGGCCGTCTGGACCTGCATCCCGCAGACCGGGTCGAGGGCATACCCGTCCCCGCCGCCCAGGCGTTCGCGGTTCCGGTAGGTCCAGTACAGGAGCCCGAACAGGGCGAGGAACACGATGTTCAGGTAGGTCGTGTAGTTCCACTTAAAGTGGGCGGGGGCGATGGTGGTCGGCCGGGTGGCCGGAATGGCACTCAGGGACCAGAAGATCCCCTCGGTGATCAGGCCCGCCGTCGACATCACTGCCCAGAACAGTGCCAACATCCGCAGGGTCATCCGGGTGCCGTAGTAGCGGCGGTAGATCAGGAGCAAGGGAAGGGCGATGAGGTCGGCGAAGATGAACGAGATCACCCCGCCGAACGAGATCCCCCCGCTCCACAGTGCTGCGGCCAGCGGCACGTTGCCGATGGAGCAGACGAAGCTGATGATGGCGATGAACGGACCGACGATGACGTTCTCGAGGCTGGTCCAGAAGCCGTGGCCGTGGAGGAACACCGTGTTCCAGACGTGCACCGGCACCAGCACGGCCAGGAAGCCGGCCACCGTGTACCCGATGACCAGTTCACGACGGAGCATGGTGAGGTCGGCCATCGTGTAGGTGGCGGCGTTCGCCCAGCCCCCCTTGCTGCGCAGCTTGGAGCCCCACGGCTCCTGTTGGAGCTCGGTGTTCTCTTCGGGTCCGTGCTGGTGACCGCCGGCCGATTCGGCCTCGAGTCGCTTGCGGGCCTGGGCGATCATGCGGCCGCGGAACCACAGACCCCCCAGGACGGCCATGAGGACGATCATGATCGCGCCGCCGACGAACTCGGCAGCGGCGAACTGCCACCCCATCAGCACGATGAGAACGATGCCGAGCTCCAGGACGAGGTTGGTCGAGGCGAACATGAAGACCGTGGATGCCACGAAGTCGGCGCCCTTCACGAAGAGCGACTTGGACATGGCAGAGGCCGCGTAGGAACACGACGAGGACACCATGCCGTAGCCGCTGGCCCTGGCGATCGAGGCAGGTCGATGGTCGCCCATCTTCTTCTGCATCGAGTCGCGGCTCACGAACGCCTGGACCGCTCCGGACAGACCGAACCCGAGGATGAGGGGCCAGAGCGTCTCCCAAAACATGAAGAACCCCTCCCGCAGGCTGCGAGCAATGTCCGTCAACACCGGCACGCTGGCGATGAGGGCTCCGGTCACGACCGGACCAGCCGAGCGATGGCGGCGGACGCCTCGGCCAGCTTCTGCTCAGCCTCCTCGCCCCCAGCCTTGACCGCATTGGTCACGCAGTGGGCGAGGTGCTCGTCGAGCAGGAGCAAGGCGACCGCCTGGAGAGCGGCCGTGGCCGCCGATACCTGGGCGAGCACGTCGATGCAGTAGCGGTCGTCCTCCACCATGCGCTGGATGCCGCGGACCTGACCCTCGATGCGGCGAAGCCGCTTCAGCACCAGCTCCTTCTCCTCCGAGTAGCCCGGTGCACTTACCTGATCTGGCAGTTTTGTGTTCGCCATACCAATACCCCCTAAGTGTATCAAAGAATGGTACCAGGCTTGCTGCTGCGCCCCGTCTGGAGGTCTGCCCGCAACGTTGGGAGTATTGGCCACCGGTCGAGGGTGCAGCCGCTTCCCTGGTCGGTGACCGGTCCCCACGCGAGCGGGCCGGCCTAGGAGGTCAGGTCACTGTAAGAACGTCGAACATCCCGGCGGCGTAGTGCCACGGCTGGTCGCACATCAGCTCATAGCGGCCCGGCTTGAGCGTCACCGTGGTCCACGCGGTACTCCCCGGCGAGATGCCGTCGCCGGTGCCTGCACCGCACGATCGAGATGCCTCACCCTGGCTCTGGGACTCGTCGATCTTGCCGTTGCTCCCCGTCGGACGGGTGCCCGGCCCGTCGGCCGGTAAGGGAAGGATTACCAGCTCGTGGACGAGCACACCCGTGTTGGCGACGACGAACGAGACCTTCCCGGTCGGCACGCTGACAGGCGTGGTCAATAGTGTGGCCCGCATCGGGGTCTGCCCCATCATCGAGTCACCGGCGTCGGTGACCTGGACGTCAACCGTGGTACCAGGGAGGGCGGGCGCGGAGCAGGAGATGCCCCCGTACGCACCATTTGGCGAGCTCGCCGATTGGCTGGCACCGATGGCCACGATGGCGCCCGTTCCGATTACCAGTGCGGCGCCGGCGACGACCGCAGCGACGAGCAGGCCCCGGTGGCTGGACCCGGCACTCACCCGGACCCTTCGATCAGTGACCGCCGCCGGGTGTACTCGTCCTCGTCGATGTCACCCTGGGCCAGCCGCTCGTGGAGGATGCGCAGGGCGTCCGAAGCAGGAGGCGTTGAGCCCGATGCGGGGGTCGGGGGAATCGAGCCGTGCGGGGTACTGCGGTGGCGAATCAGGGTGACGATGATCCAGGCCAACGCACCCCAGAAGACGACCATGGCCACGATCATGATGACCCAGAGCCCCCAGTGGTTCCCGCCGCCGTATCCATAGCCGTGGTACATCATGGTGTTGCCCTCCGAAGCGTTGTGGCTCCGACTACAGCATTGCCGCATGCAGGTGACACCCGATAGAGCCGAAGGTCCTTCGGCTGGATCGAGGTGGGCGGGTAGGCCCCCGGTGAGGGTCTCAGCACGGCAAGAAGGCGGAAGCCAGGCGCAGTTTCATACCCCAGCGACACGTACCTATCGGGTAAGGGACCCATTCGGCACGCCGCGGCTACGTCAACTCATCCTTCGCCGCTCCCCAGATCGCCGCTACCAACTGCTCTACCGTAGGTGCACCTGCAGCACCATCTGGCGTGGAGTACACCCGACATGTCAATCCGACTTCATTGGGCGATGTGGCGAAAGGATCTTCGCCGTTAAGGAGAATCGACGGGGACCCGGCGAAGCGATACTCGTCCACTTCCTCAGCAGTCTCGACGAGACAGTGCTCGATTGGCTGCGAAATGCCAGACAGGGTCAGCGCTTCTCGAAGGTGTTCCTCCATGAGGGTCCAGTGCGGGCATCCATCGAAGTAGAGAAGTTGAACCCTCACGGTGCACATCATTCTGCATCTTGGGTTTGCCGACGGTGACGAGAGTTGTGCCCCGATCGGATGGGTGTACCCGATCGGCAGCGCTGGGCCAGGTCGGACGAGGCTTCAAGAGGACCGTCGGCGGACTTAGTGTTGGCGGCATGGCTGATCAGATTCCTGATACTGGCGAGCGGGTTGCCCACTGGGAATCGGTGTACGAGGGCAACCGAGGCGACAGCGTTAGCTGGTACCAAGCAGAGCCTGTCATATCCCTTGAACTCGTGGACCTTCTCGGCATCTCGACAGAGGCAGGTGTGATCGACGTAGGGGGAGGCGCGTCGGTGCTAGTCGACGCGCTGTTGCACAGGGGCTACGCCGACCTCACCGTTCTCGACATCTCCGAGGC
>JAYVYR010000002.1:0-85928 GCA_043784065.1 Acidimicrobiaceae bacterium | reverse complement strand
GAGCACGAGATACCGCCGGACGCTTCGTCGTCTGGGTGCGGCTGGCCTGTCGCACTTGCGTTGGACGTCGATCCGACGTGGCGGTCGGGCTACTACGAGGTCGTCATGGAGATCGACGTTGGCGACAAGGTGCGGCGCGACTTCGCGTTCTTTGTTGTGCGCCCGCCCGCCGGCACCAGGATTGTGATTGCACTGGCCACCAATACCTGGCACGCCTACAACGACTTTGGTGGACCGAATCTCTACACCGGTGGCACCCACGTCTCCATGAAGCGACCGATGGCGGCCGGGTATCTCCATAAGCCGCCGGGCAAGGGACGACGCGTGACGGGAACGGGCGCGCCTGATCCGCAGAACGCCGCACACGTCGGTTACATCCAGCTGAACCATCTGTCGGGCTATGCCGGTTCGGCGGGCTGGCCTGACTGGGAACAGCCGTTCATCGAGTGGGCCGAACGCCAAGGCTACGAGATCGGTGTATGTACGAACGCCGACCTCGAACTGCACCCTGAGGTGTTGGACGGCGCCTGTCTCTATCTTTCGGTAGGCCACGACGAGTACTGGTCGCGCGGCATGCGCGACACGGTCGAAGCATTTGTCGAGCGCGGCGGCAATGCAGCGTTCTTCTCGGGCAACACGTCCTTGTGGCAGGTTCGCCTCGAGGGCGACGATCGCGACGTCATGGTCGGATACAAAGGATTCTTCAAGGACGACCCGATGATGGGCACCGACCGCCAGTCGGAAGTGACGACGTTCTGGTCGGACGTCGTCGTCGGCCGCCCCGAGAACCACATGACCGGTGTCACGTTCACCCGCGGGGGATATCACCGCATCGGTCGCAATGTCACTGCCGGCCTCGGTGGCTATACCGTGCACCGTGCCGGCCACTGGATCTTTGACGGAACCGGCCTCGGCTACGGCGAGGTACTCGGTGCCGGCCCGACCGTGGTCGGCTACGAGTGCGACGGATGCGCATTCACCTACCGTGATGGGCTTCCCTACCCGACGGGTGAGGACGGCACCCCGTCGACATTCGACATCCTCGGTACCTGCCCGACGCAGCATTTCACTCGTGAGACCGCACCTCGTCCTCCGAAGCCGGGCGAGCCGAGCGAGTTGGAGTACATAGCGTCACGGGTGTTCGGGTCACGCGGGTTCGATGCCGTGGAACGCATCCGTCACGGTCATGCGGTACTTGGTGCCTACACGAATGAAGCTGGCGCGACGGTGATCACATCGGGATCAACCGATTGGGCCCATGGATTGGCGGGGCGAGACCCGCAGATCGAACAGATCACCAGGAACGTGCTGACACGGTTGGGGTGAGGCGCTGAACTGGCACTCCAGAAGCGAGGTACGCCGTGTTTCCTCAACTCGGAGCGCACCCGATCTCACGGTATCGAGCCCGGCGAGATAGATGAACTCGTGTCCAATCATGCAGATGAAGTCCCAGTCGACGTCGAGGTCGGGTCGACCCGGAGTCGGGGCGTCACTCCGGGGCTACTCGCTCGTGACGAGTCACAGCAGATCGGTAGGCTCATTGGTGTGATCGACCCCGTGCTGCAGACAGTCCCCCTCGGTATGCCGTGGCCAACAACCGACCCGTTCCTCTTCTGTGTCCACCACCTCGACCGCTACCCTGCGGCCAACGAACACATGGGCCCGGCGGCGTCCCTCGATGCCCGCGATATCGGCATGGACTTTTCGGGGGCAGGCGGGTGGAGCATGTACCACGGAAGTATCGTTCCCGGTTTCCCGCAGCACCCCCACCGGGGCTTCGAGACGGTCACATTCGTGCGACAGGGCCTCGTCGACCACTCGGACTCACTCGGCGCCACGGCCCGGTTCGGTCGGGGCGACGTCCAGTGGCTGACCGCCGGCTCGGGCATCGTCCACTGTGAGATGTTCCCACTGCTTGATCGCTCTGGTCCGAACACCACCGAGCTGTTTCAGATCTGGCTCAACCTGCCCGCCGGCGAGAAGATGGTCGACCCCTACTTCACGATGCAGTGGAGCGAGGACATCCCTCGGCTCGACCTGTCCGACGCCGAGGGGCGCCGGGGCGAGCTGACGGTCATCGCCGGGGCGATCGACGGGATCCAGCCGCTCGCTGCTCCGCCCGATTCCTATGCCTCAAACCCCGATGCTGACCTGGCTCTCTGGCACATAGTTCTCGAGCCGCTGGCCCGATGGGAGGTCCCGCCAGCGTCGTCGGCCGATACGACCCGGACTATCTACGTCTTCGAAGGAGCGATGTCGGTGTCCGGCCACACCGTCGATGCTTCGACCGGTGTCGTCGTTCGTCCATTGGAGCCGGTCACCGTAACCGCCGGATCACAAGGAGCCGAGGCGCTCGTCCTGCAGGGCCGGCCCATCGGCGATCCGGTCGCTCAATACGGTCCGTTCGTAATGAACGATCGTGCCGGCATCGAGCAGGCGCTCGTCGACTATCAGACCACCGGCTTCGGTGGCTGGCCGTGGCCGACCGACGATCCCGTTCATTCTCGCCAAGCTGGGCGATTTGCCCGCCACACCGACGGGCGACTGGAGGAGCCGGAGGCTCTGGGCGGTACAGCTTCGGCCTGAACGGCGCCCGAGGAGCACCAACCGGTTTGGTCAACCGGGAGTCGATGTCGTCCGCCACTTCAACTCCCTACAGTAGGTGGGTGCCCTCGGACCTGGCTGCTGGCCCCCTCGTCGAGGTCGACGACCTCGACGACTACCGGTTGAACGAGTACCGGGGCCTCAACGACCCGGCCGCCCGACGCCAGCTCGAAGCGGAGTTGGCCATCATCGTGGTGGAGGGTCGGGTGGCCGTGCGTCAACTCCTCGACACCCAGCTGGCCATCCGCTCCCTCCTGGTCGATGACCATCAGGTGTGCCTGGCCGGCGACTTGGTCGACGCCGTGCGGGCCCGGAGGACGCCGGTCTATGTGGTCCCTCGGACGCGGATGTCCGAACTCGTTGGGTTTCGGATGCATCGGGGGGTGGTGGCTGTGGCCGCCCGCCCGCCCGATATCGACCCCGTCCGCCTGCTGGCCGACGCCACCGGTCGCCCGGGATCGCTCGGAGGACTGACGCTTCTTGCAGTGCTCGAGGGGCTCAACGACCCCGAAAACATCGGCGCCCTGTTCCGCAACGCCGCCGCCTTCGGCGTGGCCGGCGTCCTCCTCGACCCGACCTGCGCCGACCCGCTCTACCGACGGTCCGTCCGGGTGTCGTCGGGCCACTCCCTCCACCTGCCCTTCGCACGGCTCAACCCCTGGCCGGAGGGGCTTGACCGGGTCCGGGCCTCCGGTTTCGTGGTGTGTGCCCTCGCCCCCCATCCGAAGGGAAGGACGCCGGTGGACCTGCGCGGGCTGCGGACCCGCTTGGACGGCCGAGTACCGGCACCGGTCGGGGTGGCGCTCCTGGTCGGAGCCGAGGGAGCGGGCCTGTCCGGGGCTGCGCTGGCCGCCGCGGACGAAATCGTCACCATCCCGATGGCGCCCGGCGTCGACTCGCTCAATGTGGCCACGGCCGCCGCTGTGGCCTTCGAACGACTGTCCGCCTCGTAGCCGCCTGCGTTGCCGCTGATCGTACCCGCCCAGCGGGCGCACGTTGTGGGCCGTCTATCGTTGAGGCGTCCCAGACGGCCCAACGACGACGGAGCAAGCGTGACCGAATCGACCATCATCTATACCCACACCGACGAGGCCCCGCTGATGGCCACGTACTCGCTGCTCCCCGTAGTGCAGGCGTACGCCGCGCAGGCCGGGGTGTCGGTCACGACACGGGACATCTCGCTGGCCGGCCGCATCTTGGCCGGCTTTCCCGAACGGCTCCGTGAGGACCAGCGGGTGGAGGATGCCTTGGCCGAGCTGGGCCGGGACGTACTGACGCCCGAAGCCAACATCATCAAACTCCCGAATATATCGGCATCGATCCCGCAGCTGAAGGCCGCGGTCGCCGAACTCCAATCCAAGGGCTTCGACATCCCCGTCTTCCCCGAGGACCCCCAGTCCGACGAAGATCGCGATGCCCTGGCCCGCTACCGCTCCTTGCTGGGCAGCGCCGTCAATCCTGTGCTCCGCCAGGGCAATTCCGACCGACGGGCCCCGGCATCGGTCAAGCACTATGCCCAGACCCATCCCCACCGCATGGGGGAATGGACGCCGGAGTCGAAGACCGACGTGGCCCACATGGAGGGTGGCGATTTCTTCTCCAATGAGCAGTCCTCCGTCATGACGGCCGCCGGATCGTTGCGCATCGAACTGGTGGCCGATGACGGTACATGCACCGAGCTGCGGGCTCCGCTTCCGGTTCTGGCCGGTGAGGTGGTCGACGCCACTGTGCTGCAGGTGGCCGCGCTGCAGGTGTTCCTCGACCGCCAGATCGCCCGGGCCAAGGTCGACGGCGTGCTGTTTTCGATCCACCTGAAGGCCACCATGATGAAGGTCTCCGACCCGATCATCTTCGGCCACGTCGTCCGGGCATTCTTCCCGAAGACCTTCGCCGCCTACGGCGATGCTCTGGCTGCGGCTGGGCTCAGCCCCAACGACGGTTGGGGTGCCATTCTGGACGGCCTGGACGACCTGCCCGACGGTGACACCATCCGGGCCTCCTTCGAGGCGGAGTTGGCCGACGGCCCGACCTTGGCCATGGTCGACTCAGACAAGGGGATCACCAACCTCCACGTGCCGAGCGACGTGATCGTCGATGCCTCGATGCCGGCCATGATCCGATCATCCGGACACATGTGGGGTCCCGACGGCGACGAGGCCGATACCCTCGCCGTCATTCCGGACGCCTGCTACGCCGGCGTCTACCAGGTCGTCATCGACGACTGCCGTGCCAATGGCGCCTTCGACCCTTCGACGATGGGCTCGGTTCCCAATGTCGGCCTGATGGCCCAGGCTGCCGAGGAGTACGGCAGCCACGACAAGACCTTCGAGATTGCGGCCGACGGGGCGGTCCGTGTCACCGACGCCGACGGCGCAGTGGTCTTCGAGGTCCCGGTTTCGACCGGCGACATCTTCCGCATGTGCCAGACCAAGGACATCCCGATCCGCGACTGGGTGAAGTTGGCCGTCGGTCGGGCCCGGGCCACCGGCGATCCTGCCGTCTTCTGGCTCGACGAGGATCGGGCACATGACGCCAACCTGATCACCAAGGTCCGGACGTACCTGCCCGAGCACGACGTCGACGGCTTGACGATCGAGATCCTGGCCCCTGCAGAGGCGACCGCCCTCTCCCTCGACCGCATCCGTCGGGGGGAGAACACCATCTCGGTCACGGGCAACGTCCTACGCGACTACCTGACCGATCTGTTCCCGATCCTCGAGTTGGGCACCAGTGCCAAAATGCTCTCGGTCGTCCCGCTGATCAACGGGGGCGGTCTCTTCGAGACCGGAGCGGGCGGGTCGGCCCCCAAGCATGTTCACCAGCTCCTGGCCGAGAACTATCTGCGGTGGGACAGTCTGGGCGAATTCTTGGCGTTGGCGGTCAGCTTCGAGCACCTGGCTCATCGCACCGGTAGTGGCCCGGCACAGGTCCTGGCCGACACCCTCGACAGGGCGACCGGCACCCTGCTCGACAACGACCGGTCACCAAGCCGGAAGCTCGGCGGCATCGACAACCGGGGCAGCCACTTCTTCTTGGCTCTGTACTGGGCACGCGAGTTGGCTGCCCAGACGGCCGAAGCGGGGCTGGCTTCTGTCTTCGCCCCGTTGGCTGAGCGCCTGTCGGCCGACGAGGAGACAATCGTCAGCGAATTGCTGGCCGTCCAGGGCCGTCCGGTGGATGTCGGCGGCTACTTCCGGCCCGACGTCGTCAAGGCCGAAGCAGTCATGCGGCCGTCGACGACCTTCAACGAGGCGCTGGCCACGCTGGGCTGAACCCATCGTTCACACCTATGGATCCGTCCAGACCGTCCAGTCGGGCCTGGAGGAACTCCCGTTCGACGGTGTTGTCGGTCAGGTTGATGGCATCCCCATAGGCGGATCGGGCCTCCGCCGTGCGCCCGAGTCGTCGAAGCAGGTCAGCCCGTGCCGACGGCAGGTAGACGTACGACGCAAGCTGGGGCTCGTCAGCCAGATCGTCGAGCGCCTTGAGGCCGGCCTCGGGCCCCTCGGCGAAGCCCACGGCTACAGCACGGTTGAGAGCCACCACGGGTGAGGGCCAGATCACCACCAGCAGGTCATAGAGCCCGACCAGCTCGGACCAGTCGGTGGCCGTCCACGTGGGCGCCTCGGCGTGGACGGCGGCGATGGCGGCCATCAGGGCGAACCGCCCAGGAGGACGGCGCAGCAGTGCTTCGCGCACGAGTGTCAATCCCTCGGAAATCTCGTCTGCGTCCCACCGGGTCCTGTCCTGTTCGGACAGGAGGGACAGCGAGCCGTCGGGGGCCACTCGCGTGGTCCGACGTGCGTGGGTGAGCAGGATGAGCCCCAGTAGGCCGGCCACGTCGGAGTCGTCAGGCAGCAGCGTCCGCAGCATCCGCGCCAGAGTGAGCGCCAGGGCGACCAGATCGGAGCGGACCAGGTCGCCGCCGGCCGGTGCCGTGTGGCCGGTGGTGAAGACCAGGTGCACAACGTCGAGTACGGCGCAGGTCCGCTCGGGCAGCTCGGTGCGCCTCGGAATCCGGAAGGGGATGTGGGCGGCGGCGATCTTCTTCTTCGCTCGCGTCAGACGGGCGGCCATGGTCGACTCCTGGACGAGGAACATGCGGGCCACCTCGCCCGTTGTGAGCCCGCAGACCAGGCGCAGCGTCAGCGCCACCTGGGCCTCAGGGGCCAAGGCCGGATGGCAGCAGGTGAAGATCAGCCGCAGTCGGTCGTCGCTGATCTCGGGGAGTCCGTCAGGCTCCAATGCGATACCGTCGGCGGGCACCCCGGCCAACTGGGGCAGGAAACAGTCGTGGGTCGCTCTGCGGCGGACGACGTCGATGCCCCGTCGACGGGCCACCGTGGTCAGCCACGCAGCCGGGCGCTGTGGTACGCCCTGGGTCGGCCACGTGGTCAGCGCCTTGGCGTAGGCATCCTGGACGCACTCTTCGGCCAGGTCGATGTCGCCGGTGACGCGCACCGTAGCGGCGAGCACGTAGGCCCACTCGCGACGGTGCGCGTCGGCGACTGCCGCCTCGACGACGGCGCCTGTCGAGCGGCTAGCGATCACATGGGCCGGACAGGTCGGATCTCGACGCCGCCGGTCGGCATGGGGATGTCCTCGGCCACGGCGATGGCTTCGTCGAGGTCGGCCGCCTCGATCACGTAGTAGCCGCCGAGGGCTTCCTTGGTTTCGGCGAAGGCCCCGTCGGTGATGGTGAAGCCGCCGGCCCCGTCGCTGCGGACAGAGGTGGCGGTGCCCGACGTCTGCAGGGCATTGCCGCCACGGAGGGCTGGCCCGTGCGCGGTGCTGAAGCGGACGTGCCCCGACATCATGTCGCCCATTGCGGCATCGTCGAGTTCGGTGGACTCGTCTTGATAGATGAGGACCAAATATTCGGCCATGGTGGCTCCTTTCGTGCGACTCGGGGTTGAGTCGAACTACCTCTACGACGAACAGGCGTAGCCGGAATCGACAGGCGGCGTCGGACGCCAGCCTGACGCCAAACTGTAATGCGCCGGCCGAGCATGTCTGAATGGGTGCCGTCCACCATCTGGCAGCGCTTGAGGAGGCGGCAGGTTCCATCGGTCGTTGCGCGGTTGGATGAGGCACGCCACATCCACTTCGCCCTCGAGGCAATCGTGGCTCGTGTGGCTTGGTCGGAACTGTGGGATCAGCCAGGCCGGTTCAGGGCGTCGAGCACCAGGCCGGCCAACTCCTCCGGGTCGGCGCACCCGAGCTCTTCGAACCAGCCGAGCGATCGGCCGAGGCCCACGCCGAGCAGGGCCGCCACAGCCACCTGAGCACGCAGGGTGGCCTGGTCGGCACCTTCGGCCTCGAACTGGGCTGCCACTGGTTCAACCATGCGATGGACCAGTCGGGCCCGTGCTGCCTGGCCGATCTGGGGCGAGGTGTCGTCGCGCACGAGTGCCTGCAGTCCTGTCCCCGGCCCACGCCGGGCCGTGCGTCGGAGCACCACCTCGACCACTTGGGCAAGGTCGGCGAAGGGAGCGTCGTCACTGGAGTGGACCCGGTCATCATCGAGCCGCTCGGCGGCCACCGCGGCCAGGTAGAGGTCGGCCTTCGATCCGAAGTAGCGGGCGATGAGCGCCGGGTCGGCGCCGGCGGCCTCGCCGATCTCGCGGGTCGTGGTCCGCTCGTAGCCCTTGCGGTCGAACAGATTCTGAGCGGCAACCAACAGTGCCTCTCGGGTGGCTCGGGCGTTACGGGCCCGCCGGGGTGCCATGTTGGAAGCAGACGTCGACATGCTCACGACGGCCGTCGCTCGGCATCGAGGTCGAACTCGCTGGCCAACATGGCACCGGATGACCCGAGCAGCGCCTCCTCGTCCATCCGGGTCTCCATTGGGTCATGGCCCTCCCGGTGAGGACCACGACCTGGTCCTGGTTCGGCATGGCCAGGTAGGACGAAGGCGAGTAGTGCGGTCACGAGGCCGAGCCCCGCGGACATGAGCAGTGCCACCCGGAACCCGCCCAGATCAGGGAAGGTGGCACCGGGCTGAGTGCGGGCCAGGAGTACGGCTGCTCCGAGTGCGCTGCCCACCGACAGGCCGATGTTGCGCAGCACCTGGTAGAAGCCGGTGGCGCTGCCCGTCTCGGCCGCGGGGACCGATCGGACGATGAAGCCGGGCATCGCCGCGAAGGTGAAACCGATGCCGAGTCCGACGATGCCCAGCGTGATGAACGCCTGCCACAGCGAGTCGTGGTTGAAAGCGAAATAGGCGGCGGATGTGGCGAACACCAGGGATCCGAGAGGGATCATGCTTCGTACCCCGAAACGTCGCTCGTAGGGAACGAGCAGGCGGCTGGCCAGGAACGTCCCAATCGACAGCGGGACGAGGACGAGGCCCGACACGATCACCGAGGCGCCGAACCCGAACCCGGCAGACGTCGGGATCTGGATGAACTCCACGACGATCGGCACCACGAGATACATCGACACACACATGAGGAACCCGGTTACGTCGGCCATGAGTACGGCGCGGTTGGACAGGTGGTGGAGATTGACGAGTGGGTGCGCCGACCGGAGCTCTAGGGGAACCCATGTGGCCAGCACGAGTGCGCTGACCACGATGATTCCGAGCGTGCGCACCGACGTCCAGCCCCAGGTGCCGCCTTCGCTCAATGCCACGGACACCCCGGTCACCGCCAGACTCAGTAGCACCGCGCCGGCCGTATCGAAGACCAGCGGATCGGCGGATGAACGCGGGGGCAGCACCAGGAGCGAGGCGGCCAGTGCACCGGCCACCACCACGGCTCCGAACCAATAGGCAGCATGCAGGTCCAGCAGTTGGGCGACCATGGCCGTTATCGGATAGCCGAGTCCGGCGCCGATGGCGGTCGACACCGACAGGGTGGCGATGGCCCGGCCCGCCGGCACAGGTTCGAGGTTCTGTCGAGCGATGGCCATGTTGACAGGAAGCAATCCGAGGCCCACTCCTTGGAGCCCACGGCCCACTACCAGCACGACGAACGACGTGGCCACGGCCGACAGAATGCAGCCCGCCAGGACTACGCCGAGTGTGGTCACGATCACGTCCCGCTGGCGGGCGCCGTCGGCCAGGCGACCCATCACCGGGGTGGCCATGGCTCCCGTCAGCAGAGCGGCGGTCAGGATCCATTGGGCGGTGCTCAGGGGTACGCCGTAGGTGCGAGCGATCGTCGGAACCAAGGGCGCGCCCAGGCTGCTGACGATCGCCACCAATAGACCGACGAATACCAGCGTGGGAAGAAGCAGGGCGGAGCGGCGGGCATATGTCACCAGTTGCTGACATCCTAGCGGAGCGACCTCCGCTCTGGCATCGCACGGTCCCCTCGGACGCCTCGGTGCTGGAGGGATGCGAGTGGCGAGTCGGCCCGATTTCGGCGTGACGTCGGGGGGTGTTCAGGCTGTGCTCGGTGCCTGAGCGGCAGCCAGGCTTGCGACCGGGCTGGCAGCCACCACAGGGTTCGACAACCGCAGAGCGTCGTCGACCCGGGCGAACCGCAGGAGCCAGGTGTCGCGCAGATAGTTCTGATGGAGCCGCCACGGTGTCGTGGCCCCCTGCTTAGGGAGGTCGGCCGCCGATCGCGTCACATACCCCGACGAGAAGTCGATGAAAGGTTCAACGGGCAGTCCTGGGTCGGGGGCCAGCGGCGTGCACTGGCTCATGCCGCGCCCGTCCATGAGGTCGAGCAGTCGGCAGACGTACTCGGCCGTCAGGTCGGCCTTCAGTGTCCAGGACGCGTTGGTGTACCCGAACGTGGTGGCCATGTTGGGCACGCCGCACAACATGATTCCCTTGTAGGCCACCGTCTCGCCGGGCACCACCTCGTTGCCGTCCACGTCGAGCGCGATCCCGCCCAGCAGCTGCATGGTGAGGCCGGTTGCCGTCACCACGATATCGGCAGCCAATTCGGTGCCCGACGTCAGTCGGATGCCAGTCTTGGTGAAGGTCTCGATGGTGTCCGTCACCACGTCAGCGCGGCGGTCCCTGATGGCCTTGAACAGGTCGCCGTCGGGCACCAGGCATAGGCGCTGGTCCCACGGGTCGTAGCGAGGGGTGAAGTTGGTTTCGACGTCGTAGCCTTCCGGGAGGGCTTCGGTGACTCCCTTTCGGATTCCCTTCTTCACCAGGTCCGGTGCCCGACGGCTCAATTCGAAGCTGAACTGGGTGAGCAGCACGTTCTTCCATCGGATGATGGCGTGCGCGGTCTGGGCCGGTAGGTGGCGGCGTAGCCAGTCGGCCAATTTGTCCTCTCCCGGTCTCGCGACGATGTAGGTGGGCGAGCGCTGCAGCATGGTCACATGGGCCGCTTCGTGGGCCAGCGCCGGCACGAGGGTCACAGCAGTGGCCCCGCTCCCGACGACCACGATCCGCTTGCCCTGCCATTCGAGGTCCTCGGGCCAGTGCTGAGGATGGATGAGGGTGCCGCCAAAGCACTCCTCTCCCGGGAAATCGGGCCGGTACCCTCGGTCGTAGCGGTAGTAGCCGGTGTTGCCCCACAGGAAGCTGCAGGTCAGAACTTCACGTGCGCCGGTGTCGGTGCATTCGACCTCGACGGTCCAGTGGGCATCGGGAGTCGACCACGATGCGGACACGGCGCGCCGGTTGAAGTGGACCTTCTTCTCGATCCCGTGAGTGCGGGCCGTGGTGCGGATGTAGTTGAGAATCGACGGACCATCGGCGATGGCCTTGTCGCCCACCCACGGCTCGAACGAGTACCCGAGGGTGAACATGTCCGAGTCTGACCGGATCCCTGGATAGCGGAAGAGATCCCACGTTCCGCCGATGGCGTCTCGTGCCTCGAGGATGGCGTAGGTGGTTCCGGGACGTTTGGCCTCGAGATGACAGGCGCTCCCCACTCCGGACAGGCCAGCTCCGAGGATAAGGACATCGACGTGCTCCACAGTTGAAGTCTAGGCATTTCGCAGTCCGGAACCCCCGGCGGCCTTTCCGTGAGGCTGGACAGGTGACCCCAACCCACGGTGAACGTTGGGTGTACGCAGTGGACGTCGGAACGGGTGGCTGCGGCACTTCGTAAGTGGTCGAGAGCCGCCGGGGCTGCAAGAGTAAAGAGGGTGAACGTCCTCTTGGTCACCCTTGATCAGTTCCGGGCCGACTGCCTGTCAGCGGCCGGCCACCCGTTGGTCGAGACGCCCAATCTCGACCGGCTCGCCGCTTCGGGAGTCCGATTCGCCGCCCATTTCGGCCAGGCCGCGCCCTGCGCCCCCGCTCGGGCCTCGCTCTACACCGGTATGTACCAGATGAACCACCGTGTAGTGGCCAACGGCACGCCGCTCGAGAACCGCTTCGACAACGTGGCCCGGCTGGCCCGTCGGGCCGGGTACACGCCGTCCCTCTTCGGCTATACCGATCAGGGCGTAGATCCCTCGGTGGTGTCCGACCCCTCCGACCCGCGTCTCGACACCTACGAGGGCGTGCTGCCGGGTTTTGATGCCGAGCTCCTGCTTGACGGAAGGATGGTGTCCTGGCTGGCCATGCTGGAGTCTCTCGGGTACGGGAACCTGCAGGCCGACCGGGCGCTGGCCACCGAGCCCGACCGCCCGGCCGAGGCCAGCGTCTCGGCATTTCTTTCCGACGCCCTGATCGCGTGGATCGACCGCCAAGACGGTCCGTGGTTCGCCCACGCCAGCTACCTGCGTCCCCACCCGCCGTATGCCGCGGCGGGCCGGTGGTCGACCCGCTACTCGCCCGATGATGTCGGCACCCCGCTGGCTGTCGACCCGGGCATCCACCCGCTGGTCGATACGGCTCGCACCATCCCGATCTGCGCGGCGCCCACCGATCGTGCAGCCATGGCCCATCTGCGGAGCCAATACTTCGGCATGGTGTCCGAAGTCGACGATCAATTCGGTCGGGTACTGGACCACCTCGAGGCGACGGGCCAGTACGACGACACGCTTCTGGTAGTGACGGCCGACCACGGCGAGCAGCTCGGCGACCATGGACTGATCCAGAAGCTCGGGTTCTACGAGTCGACCTACGCCATCCCCTGCATCGTGCGCGCTCCCCACCATCCGGCCGCTGCCGGCCGAGCGGTTGAGTCGTTTACCGAGGCCGTCGACGTGCTCCCCACCATCGCCGAGCTGCTTGGCCAGGAGATACCAGCGCAGTGCGATGGAGCTTCGCTCGTGCCATTTCTCGATGGCATCATGCCCGAGCGCTGGCGGAGCTCGGCCCACTGGGAGTGGGACTGGCGGGACATGGTCATGGGCCCCACTAGGACGACCGGAGGCATGGACCCTAGCCTCGAGCGGACAAACCTGGCCGTCGAGCGCACTGCCACCCAAGCCTATGTGCAGTTCGCCGACGGGTCGTGGCTGTGCTTCGACCTGGCCGCCGACCCTGACTGGCACACGACCACCGAGGACCCCGCCGTAGTGCTCCCGCTAGCCCAGTCCATGTTGACCTGGCGGTCCACCAACTTGGGTGGCGCCTATACCCAGCAGCTGCTGGGCCCCGAGCGACGCGGGCTGTGGTCGGAGTTGCGCCCGGTCTGACCACTCCGTCAGGGAGCGCTCCAAACTCTGAACTCACCCGGCCCGGCCCGCCTCACGACAGCCCGGCCACCCCGGACACCTGGGCGGCCACCGAGTCTGGATCGTCGACCACCCACACTGCGGTGACAGCCGAGAGCGGCGCGGTCAGGTCTCGATGGAACCCTTCGATGCGCTCGATCCGGGCGAGGGTGAGCGTGAGAGTGCCGTCATGCAGTGCGAGCGCGGCCACCACCAGTGCCTACGAGCCGCCTCTGGATTGGTCGGACTCCGGTGACCGGACGTTTTCGTACGAGGTCGGCGGCCTGTGGTCCCAGAGATCGGAGGCATTCCTCCGATCGGATACCTCAGTCGTCGGAACGCGGGGTCCGGCTTGGGAATGCCGGGACCTGCCAAGCGATAGTGGTCCCGCCCGCCACAGGGTGAGTGATTTCGAAGGAGCCACCCAGACGCTCGGCCCGCCGTCGCATGTTGACCAGTCCGTGGCCCCCGTCCGCCGACGGACCGTCGACGAAGTCACGACCGTTGTCGGCGATCTCCAGCCGGCACTGGTGGCCGATGACCGAGAGCCGGATCTTGGCGCGTGTGGCATGCGCATGCCGGCCGATGTTGGTGAGCGCTTCCCGCACAACAGGCAGGAGGTGTTCGAGGACAGCCTCGCTGACCGCGGTGTCGACCGGCCCGTGAAACTCGACGGGCACGTCGAAGCCGACAACGGGGCGCAGCTCCTCGGCCAGGGCCACGAGGAGGGCCCGGATGCCGTGGCCGCCCCCGGCACCGCCGAGTTCGAAGATGGTAGCCCGGACCTGGCGAATGGTCTCGTCGATATCGGCAACGGCAGCGGCCAGAGTGTCGGCGACCGACCTGCCCGCTGGACTGACCGAAAGGCCCTGGAGCGACAGCCCGATGGCGAAGAGACGCTGGATCACGCCGTCATGCAGGTCCCGGGCCATGCGGTCCCGGTCCTCGTACACAGCTACCTCGCCTACCCGCTGGTGGAGTCGGGCATTCTCGACGGCGATACCGGCCGCCATGGCCAGGGCCTCAATGACGGCCTCGTCGTCGGACGTGAACGCGTCTGCCCCGATCTTGTCCGTCAGGTAGAGGTTGCCGTAGACACGGTCCCTGACTCGGATCGGAGCGCCCAGGAACGATGTCATGGGAGGATGTCCGGACGGGAACCCGGCGCTCGCCGGATCGTCGCCCAGCACGGCGATCCGCATGGGCCGTGGGTCCTTGATCAGCAAGCCGAGGACACCCTTGCCGGTGGGAAGGGGTCCTTGGAGCATGCGGGCCTCAACATCAGTCGGAAGCCCCGACGTCAAGAAGTCCTCTGTCGCCGTGCCGCTCTCATTGAGAACACCGAGGGCCCCGTAGCGTGCGTTGGCAAGCGAACGGGCCTCTTCGACGATGTGAGACAGAAGGTCGCCGAGGTGGAGGTTGGCTTCGAGAAGCAAGCTGGCCTCCAGGACCCGACGGAGCCTGTCCGGGTCCTGGATGGCATCGTAGGCAGCTCGCTTTCGCGGGGCGTCGTCCGGCACGATGGGCAAGGTTACGGCACCTGAAGAGCCCACCGCCCACGAACATGCCGCAACGTGGTCAAATGGTCGACGATGACGATCCGAGTATTCCTCCTCGACGACCATGAGATCGTCCGCACCGGCCTGCGTTCCCTGCTCGAGTCGACTGACGACCTCGAGGTGGTGGGGGAGGGCGGCACCGTGGCGGAAGCTCTCAGCCGGATACCCGCCTTGCGACCGGACGTGGCCATCCTCGACATCCGACTGCCGGACGGCAGCGGGGTCGAGGTGTGCCGCGACATTCGGGCCCAGATGCCGGCGACGGCGTGCATCATGCTGACCTCCTACGCCGACGACGAGGCTCTGTTCGCGTCGATCATGGCGGGGTCGTCGGGCTACGTCTTGAAACAGGTCGGTGGGAACAGTCTGATCGACGACATCCGGCGGGTGGCGGCAGGCGGGTCTCTGCTCGATCCGGCGCTCACCGACCGGGTGCTGCGTCGGCTCCGCGATGGCCCCGAGGAGGATCCCCTGCTGGCCAGTCTGACCCCTCAGGAGCGTCGGATCCTCGACCTCATCGCCGAAGGGAAGACCAACCGGCAGATCGCCGAGTCGATGTTCCTGGCCGAGAAGACCGTCAAGAACTACGTTTCCAACCTGCTCACTAAATTGGGTATGGAGCGCCGCACCCAGGCCGCCTCCTATGCCACCCGGATCCACGAGCGAACCGAGCGCGACCACCGCACCGACGCCTCGGGTACCTGAGCCCTCCTGCCTGCCGCACTGCCGTGCTCCGCCAGCCGAGCGGACCGTAGTACCAGGATGAGTCAGAGCGAGTCGGGTCCGTTATCTGTCCGACGAGATAGGTCGACCCCCTGGGCGAGGAGCGCATCCTCAAGAGCGGTCCGCCCTCGCTCGGGAATGTCGAATGCATCGGACCGGATGGCGATACCCCGTCTGCGAGCCAGCCGTATCAGACCAGCGTCGTAGGCCAACTGATCGGCCACGGCTTGGAGTGCCCATCCGGGATCGGTCCGGACTGCGTGGCGCTCCATGGTGTGCCGGAGTCGGATGACGTCTGCCAGCGGACCCTGGGACCGGGATCGGGTGGCAGGGTCAGCTTCGTAGGCGAGCACTGCTTCCAGCAGATGTGAGTACATGGCGTTCACCTGCGCGTCCTTGGGCCTGTCGGCTCATCAGGGTGGTGGGGACCGAGACCGGCATCCGTCCCCCCGGCTAGCCCTTCCCCCCGTTACTCGGACCGGCTCCGACGGAGGGCGGATTCGGCAGACTGGTAGGCCTGGCGAAGATCGTCGAGCAGTTTCTCGACACCGCTACGGAGCGCCACGACATTGGAACCGGTGTCCTTCGGAATCTCCCGTAGCTTGCTCTTGGCCGCCAGGTAGGCGTTCTCGGCGGCGGTCGCCCGGCTCCGTAGGTCCTCGGAGACGTCCTTGGATGCCAGGTCGACCTGGACGAGCAGATCGTCGATCTTGGCCCGCCAGTCCTCGAGCAGGCGCTCGAGGCGGTCGATGCCCGATTCCTCTCGAGGTGAGGACTGGTCTTCGGTGGTGCTCATGGTTCGCTCCTCGGCTGTGGACAGCTCGTTGATCTCCCCTCCACGTTGGTCGGTGGCTGACCACACGGGTAGGGCCGAACGTCCCGACGGACTGCGATGACGACCGGGATCGACGGCATGGCCAAGGGTCCCGTCGGGACCTTCGGCCCTGGGATCGACGGCCTCGTTCTACGATCATGGGTACAGCTAGTTCCGGCGCACACGGCCTGCGAGGCTCGCGGACCCGTGTGTTCCGGCAGGCCACTGGCGGCAGTTGATGAGCGGGGGTGGAGACCATGGAAGTCGAGCGGACGGGATCGTTGCCGGACGATCGGATGGAGCGTTCAGTGGATGTTGCGTCGCCTCCGGTTGGGCTGGCCCGTCCAATGGGTGCAGCCGACTGGAGAGGGGACGTCGCCCTTGAGTTGTGGGTTGAAGTCGACGTGGTCCCGGTCCGGATCCGTCTGGCCGGTCGCCTCGACGCCACGACAGCGGCCAATCTTCACGAAGTGGTGGGTGAGCTGCTGGACGACGGCGCGCGGAAGATCGAGCTGTGTACCGACGGCTTGCGGGTGGTGGACGCCTCGGCCGTGGGCATGCTGGCCGGTATCGAGCGCAGGGTTCGACTGCGAGGTGGCATGCTGATCCGGTTGGGTCCGGCCAGCGGACCGTTCTCGCGTACACCCCTCGGATCCGGTCGGTCCCCTGGTCGCTGGTAGTTCGCAGGTAGGTCGCAGGTAGGCCGAAGCAGATCCGAAGCCGACCGATCGGCGGACAGCACTCCGGGCGCGTAGCATCGAGCGGATGCCGGACGGAGTGAGTGCCGCCCCCCCGGCCGTTTCCGGGCACTACCCCGCCGGGCTTGAGACCGACGAGCGACTGCGGGCCGGAATCCACGTACTCGTCCGTCCCATCCGCAGCTCCGACGGAGCGGCCATGAGTGCATTTCACGAGAGCCTGTCGCCCCGCTCGGTCTACCGGCGATTCTTCTTCGCCCATCCCCACCTTTCGCCCGGAGAGGTGGAGCGTTTCACCACTGTCGACTACGTGGACCGAATGGCCTTCGTGGTCGTCGACGGTCGTCAGATCGTCGGCGTGGGCCGCTACGAACGCCTCGATGGGTCCGACGAGGCCGAAGTGGCCTTCGTCGTGACCGATGCTTACCAGCGCAGGGGGATCGGCGCCCTGCTACTCGACCACCTGGCTGGAGCGGCCCGTCCTCACGGCATCTCCCGGTTCATGGCTCAGACCCTGTCCGAAAACCGGGACATGCTCGGCGTTTTCCTGGCCTCGGGTTTCCCCGTGGCGACGTCATCGGAGGGCGGTACGGTATCGGTGCGTTTCCCAATCGCCCGTTGCGAGGACTATGAGCGGGCCCGGAAGCGACGCAGGTCCCGCGTCGCAGGCGAGCCGAGCGCCCCCGTTGCAGAGAGCTGTGCGTCTCCCGATTCCTTTGGCCGGTAGCCGTCTTCGTTTCGCCCGGTATCCAAGCTTGGCCGGAGGCTCTGTCGACGCGTCGTCCGATGGTCGGTCAGGTAGTGGTGGCCAATGCTCTCACCCGGTCGATGCGGTCGTCATCGTCCCCGAGGTAGCGCTCGAGCGTTGCGATGACCCGTTCGACGTTCAGGCTGCCGACGGCCGCCATGTCCTCGAGGTCGGCCCAATCTCTGGTGCGGTTGAAGAATGCCTTGAATACGGCAAGGTCGGAGCACGACAGGAATGGGAGGTCGCGGCCCCCTAACGGTTTGCGACGCACCCGGGTAGCAACGTCCACATGGAACGGCGCCGTGTCGAGGAACACGTCGACGGGCGTCGAGTCCCACCACAGGCGATCCTGGCCGGTTCGAACAACACGGGTGACCGACGAATCGTCCCAGGTGATTGCATCGGGAAGCGCGTCGAAGACCCACAGCACTTTGCCAGGGTCGACAAACACGTTGCAGTCGATGTCGATTGTGCCCCGGGGGTGCTCCGTGCACCAGGCCAACGCCAGCGCACCACCGAATGCATGAGGGATGTTGGCCGCGTCAAGACTGGAATCGATGGTGAGGATCTTGTCGACCAGATCGCTCACGATGTCGGGAACGCCGGAAACGCAAGCACGTCATCGTGCCGGGCGGGGAACTGCTCGGCCAACGTCAACACTGCTTCCAATTCCCGTCCCCGATCCTCGTCGCGGCAGGTCCGAGGCACCAGGGTCACCTCCAGATCGAATCCAGCGCTGGCCACAATATGGCGAACCTTTTCGAAGGAGGGTTGCACCCGGCTGGCCTCATAGGCAGCCAGAGCGGAATGTGACGTGTCGGCCCGTGCGGCAAGTTCCCTCAGGGAGAGACCGGATCGCTGGCGGGCGAGGCGAATTGTGTCTGCCGAATCCATCGTTAAATGGTATCAGATCCGATACCATTTTTCTGTACTCGGTATCAGATCCGATACCAACTCGATCCGTCATCCGAATTCAGTGTCCGGCTGCTCTCCTCAGGGCCGCTCTCCTCAGATCAGGTACCAGTCCTCGTCACGGTCACCCGGGACCTCTCCTGTGGTCGCTTCCGCCCCCATCGCCGACTCGTCGTCAATCCTTCCGACATCCGACCACGGGGCAGGAAGCCCCACCATCCGTCCCATCTCGAGGAGTGCCCGGTCGACTACCGGGTTGGCCTCGTCGATCACCCGATGAAAGTGGCCGAAGAGCTCGAAGGAGATGATGCCGAAGAGCTGGGTCCACGCCGCCACCGCCCGTAGTGCCGTTTCGGTGGAGGCATGAGGGAATGCCAGGTCGATCAACGTCTGGAGGGAGGCAGCCGTGTCAGGCCCGATCGGGGTGAGCGACGGCTCCCAGGGCGGCGTGTCGATCCGACCGGTTCGAGCTGCACGGTCAACTATTCCTGCCATCACCAGGGTGACACGGCTAGCCGGATCTATCGTGTCCTCCGGCGCACGGTAGCCGGGTACCGGCGATCCGTACACCAGTGCATATTCGTGGGGATTGGTCAGCGACCATGCCCGGATGGCCTGGCCGACCGCCATCCAACGACCGCCGAAGTCGTCGGATGGGCATCTGGCATCGGCGTGTTCGGCGGCGTTGCCGACGGCGTCGTAGGCGTCGACGATGAGGGCCGTGAGTAGGTCGTCCCGACTGGGGAAGTAGCGGTAGATGGCCGATGAGGCCAAGCCCAACGACCGTGTGACTGCCCGCAGGGAAAGTCCGGACGCCCCTTCGGCCGCCAGTTGGCGCCGGGCCTCCTCCTTGATCTCGACCGTGAGCTCAGCCCGCATGCGGGCACGCAGTCCGGTAGAGGGGGGCATGCCTGCAGTCTGTCACTACAAGAGCAGTAGATCAATAACAGAGCACTGCTCTTGCAATCTGATCCAGAAGGGAGAATACTGGTGACAAACAAGAGCAGTGATCACAATAAGGAGAATCCGTCATGGGTACGCACGTCATCGTCGGTTCGGGAGCGGTCGGGACGGCCACAGCGCACGCTCTGGTGGAGGGAGGCCACGAGGTGACTGTCGTCACCCGTTCCGGGTCGGGCCCCGACCACTCCGGTATCACCAGGGTGGCCGCAGACGCCTCCGACCCGTTCGTCCTGGCCGCCGCCGTGGGTGGAGCCGACGCCCTCTACAACTGCGCCAACCCTCCCTATCATCGCTGGCCCGAGCTGTGGCCCCCGATGGCCGCATCGATGCTGGAGGCAGCCAGCCGGTCTGGCGCGGTACTGGTGATCATGGGCAATCTCTACAGCTATGGACCCGTCGACCATCCGATGACCGAGGACGACCCGCTGGCCTCGACGGGCACCAAGGGCCGGGTCCGGATCGCCATGTGGGAGGACGCTCTGGCCGCCCACCGCGACGGCCGCGTGCGGGTTACCGAGGCCCGGGCGTCGGACTTCTTCGGCCCGGGGGTCGTTGACACAAGTTTCTTCGGTCGAAACGTCGACCGTCTCCTGGCCGGCAAGAAGGCACGTGTCTTAGGGGACCCCGACATGCCCCATTCGGCGACCTACGTGCCCGACGTAGGGCGCACGCTGGCCGTGCTCGGCACCGACGAGCGGGCGTGGGGGCGGGCGTGGCACGTGCCGACGGGCCCGGCCTTGACCCAGCGCCGGCTGGCTGCCCGGTTCTGCGAGGTGGCCGGTGCGCCGGTGGCCTCGGTGGCCGCGCTTCCGCCCGGGGCCCTCACAATTGCCGGGGTGTTCTCGGCGCAGATACGTGAGTTCAAGGAGACCCGTTACCAGTTCGACCGTCCCTTCGTCCTCGACTCTTCGGCGTGCACAGCCACGTTCGGGATAGAGCCGACGCCGCTCGACGAGGCGCTGGCCGCGGTCGCCGAACACGCCCGCAGGGGATCGCCTGCACGGGTGGCCTGACACGGGGCCTTCCGCCGGAGCCGCCGACGTCACTAGGGTCGGGCCCACCTATGGAGGACCCCACCCGACGCGACCGGAACCCGCCGACGGAGTCGTCGTGGTGCCGATGGACGACCACCTCGGCCGTGGCCATCCTGATGGCTGGCATCCTGACCGGTTGCTCGACGCTGGCCATCCCTGATTCGTCTGCCCTTCCCGGGTCGCGTGGGGCGGCGGCTGGAGCTGTCGGCTATGTGGTGTGCCCCACCGCCGTCACCCCGCTGGAGTTGCGCTCCCGCACCCCCGAAGCACCGATCCTGTTGCCCATCGGCGGTACACCCCCGCTCGGCGACTTCGCCATCACCACATCGTCTGACGGCCGGTGGGCATTTGTTGTCACGCAGTCGACGGCTCCGGGCCGGCCGACCACCAACGTGCTCGTTCCCATCGACCTGGCTACCCAGCGGGCCGCCCGCCCGATCGCCCTTCCCGGGCACGGGGCCACCAGCGCGGTGGTGGTGATGCACGGTGGTAGGACAGTGCTGGCCGCCAGCGGGACGACGATCGTGCCGGTCGACATCGCCACTCGGGCGGTCGGGATGCCTCTCGACCTCGGGCCGGGCCGGACAGTGGTCGGAATGGCACTCAGTCCGACATCACCGACCCTCTACGTGCTGGAATCCGGTGGTGTCGTGCCGGTCGCCACGGACAAGGCCACAGCTGGTTTGCCCATCGTCACCGGGCTGACCCTGTCGTCGGTGTCCTCGCCCCACGGCCTCGTCGTGTCGGCCGATGGCAGCACGCTGTTCGTGGCCGGCCAGGGACCACCCGACTACGGAGGACGGGTGGTCCCGATTGCCACAGCGACCGGTGTGGTGGGCGCCCCTGCCGGATTCGACCGGTTCGGGATCTCCGATCCGGCCGCCGTGGCACTGACAACCGATGGCTCCCGGCTACTGGTAGCCGACTCGGCCGACAATTGGATCGACATCGTGCCGGTGGCCGACTTCGCCAACCCTCTGGCCCCCGTGCGCCTGCCAAGCGGAGGAACGACGGCCGCCGCGTCCGGCACCGACCACCCCACTGACATCGTGACCGGCCCGGGCTCGACCGGGGCATTCATCGTGACCGGACACGGCACCGTCCTTCCCTACGACCCGACCCATCAGACCTTCGGGAGAGCCGTCCGGGTGTGCTCAGGCGCCACATCGATGACGGTGGGTGGCACGCCCTGAACAGTGGACGGCACGGTGTCCCGACCGCCGGGGCTCACGTCTCCGTCGGGAAGGTAAGCCCGGCAGCCGCGACCGCGTCGGCGGCTTGGCGCGAGCGGAACTCGGCTGGGGGCAGCCCGGCCGCTTCCAGAAGCTCGTCGAGGGCGAGAGGGATGTCGGCGGCCAGCTGCCAGACCTTCGGCATCGTCTCGGGGCAGGAGATGATCCCCCAGTAGAGCGTGCCGCGATAGCTCATGATAGTGATGTTGATACCGATCCCGTCGATGACCGGACCGAGCGGAAAACCTGCCTCCATCTCGGCCCCGGCCAGGTAGAGGGGGAAGTCGGGACCCGGCACGTTTGAGATGATCAGGTTGGCCACCGGCCGGTGGCGGTCAGCCAGCCGCATCCGGCTGTAGAGGCGGGCAGCGGCCGCAAACGTGTTGGGCGTAGCGTGTTCTGCCCAGTTGATCAGCATGTCGGCACCGAGGGCATTGTGCTCCTCCTTCGCCCCTTTGGTGCCTTCTCGGATGGCTTCCAGCCGTTCCAGGGGATCGTCCACCTGGGCGGGCAGCTGCACGAACATCGACGACACCTTGTTCGACCCGTAGGGGGCATCGATGTCCGGATGGATCGACACGGGCACCACGGCGACCAACGGCTTGTCGGGCAGTTCATCCCCCTCGACCAGGAACCGCCGAAGCGCGCCGGTGCAGATAGCGAGAACCACGTCGTTGACCGTCGATCCGGTGGCACTCTTCAGACGCTTCACGTCGGCGAGCCCGATGGCCGACAGTGCCACCTGCCGGCGCCGGGTCAGCGTGCCGTTGAACGAGGTGCGCGGCGCCGACAGGGGCAGCGCCGCCTTGGCCTGGGGAGCGTGGTGCTCTGGTTCGTTGCGGACCCGACGTACGTCGAGCAGCCGCTGACCGGTGCGCAGGATGTCCCGGGTCATCTCGAAGGGCCGGAAGACACGAGCGGCGAGGGCCTCGCTGATCAGTTCGGCACTCGACGGGATATGACCGTCGACCACCACCTCGGGTGGCTCGGGCTCGGGACCGGGGTCTACCTCCAGATCGAACAATACAGAAAGGAGCGCAGCACCGGACATCCCGTCGACCGTGGAGTGGTGCATCTTGGCGATGACGGCGATGCGGTCATCCTCCAGGCCCTCCGCTATCCAGATCTCCCACAGCGGTTTGGACCGGTCGAGTTGGCGGCTGGCGATGTCTCCTGCCAACTCGGCCAGTTCGAGGAGCCCGCCAGGAGAGGGGACTGCCGTGCGCCGGACGTGGTAGTCGATGTCGAAGTGGGGGTCGTCGACCCAGACCGGGTGCCCGAGCCGGAACGGGACCTCGACCAGGAGCCGTCGGAACACGGGCGCCTGATAGGTGCGGGAGGCGATCTGCGCCTGCATTTTGGCGAACGAGTAGCCGCCGGGCACAGTGGACGGATCGAAGACGGTGACCATCTCCACATGCATGTGGAGCGTGGGTGTTTCGAGGTAGAGGAAACTGGCGTCGAGGCCGCTCAGTGGTTCGATGGCTCGCCCTCCTCCGTGTGTCGGTGTGGCGGCTGCGCCACGGGTCGGGATCCGGTCTTCGGCCGGACCTAGATGATGCCTCACCCTGGACGTGCGATCCAGAGCCGGTTTCCGTTCCGGTTGGCGGACGGTGTTTGATGGTGGGGTGCTCTGGGCATTTCTGGCGTTCACCATGGTGTCCACCCTCCTGGCCATCCCGGCTTGGGCACCGCTCCGGCGCGAGCCGTTCTCGGTCGTCTCGTTCGTGCTCGGTTGGGTGGTGGCTGAGGTGCCCGTGCACGCCGCCGTCGTGGTCTTGGCCGGGTCCGTCGTGCTGGGTGACGCCGCCCAACCGCGCAACCCCGTGTGGTGGCTGGCCGCCGCTCTCGGTCTGGTGGCATTGCTGGTCTATGTGGCCCTTGTCGTGTCCGCCTGCCGCTCGGCCGGCTTGGTCGACCAGGCGCTCGAGTCAGCCGCTGGCGGTCCCATTCGGGCCGAGGGTGTCGACCTGGCGCCGGCCTGGGTGACCTGGTGGCGGCTGGTGCTGCCCGTTCCCTTCCGTTTCGGCCGTATCCGGCGCATCCGCAATCTCGACTATGTCGGTGACGGCATCTACCGGCACAAACTCGACGTGTTGGTGCGGCGGGCCGATCCGCCGTCCGGTGCCCCGGTGCTGGTCTACATCCATGGCGGGGCCTGGGTCATGGGCGACAAGCGGGAGCAGGGTCTGCCGATGTTGCACGAGTTGGCCGAACGCGGCTGGGTATGTGTGGCCATCAACTACCGGCTCAGCCCGCAGGCGACTTGGCCGGACCACATCGTCGACTGCAAGCAGGCGCTGGCCTGGGTACGGGCTCATATCGCCGAGTACGGCGGCGACCCGTCGTTCCTCGCCGTGTCGGGCGGATCGGCCGGTGGTCACCTGTCAGCCCTGGCCGCACTCACCCCGAACGCACCGGAATGGCAGCCCGGATTCGAGGAAGCCGACACCTCGGTCAGTGCGTGCGTCCCCTTCTACGGCGTCCATGACATGACGGGTGACCCCGAGGCCGAAGGGGTCTACGGTCCCGGCCTCATCGAGTTGCTGGAGAAGCGGGTCATGAAGCTTCCCTACGTCGACAACACGTCGCTGTACGCGTCGGCCTCCCCCGACCAGCGCATCACGCCGTCGGCTCCGGCGTTCTTCGTCGTCCAGGGGACCAACGACACGCTCGTGCCGCCACAGGTCGGGCGTCGCTTTGCCCAGCGGTTGCGGGAGACCTCCCTCGCCCCGGTGGCCTACCTCGAGCTACCCCGCGCTCAGCACGCCTTCGACGTCCTGCTCTCGATCCGGTCGCGCAACACGACCCTCGGGGTGGTCCGATTCCTCGAGGCGGTGCGGGCTCAGGTGCCGCGACCGGTCCCGGGCCCCACCGGCACTGACACCGGAGCCGGCACCGGCACTGGAGCCGGCACTCACTAGTTTCCGATGTTGGGTCGGGCCTGCAGGCACCTGGGACGAGGCAAGGAACTCTGGACACGGTGCCGGGTTTCTGACGTAGAGTCACATATTCGTTTCGGCCCAGTCTTGCGTCTTGGGGGCTGCGTCGACCGTCCGAACACAATGAGAAATGTAGGGGGAGCGTTGCGCTCAAGTTCTTGGAAGAGTCGTTCGACTGCGCTGACGATGGTACTGGCGGTCGGTTTGGGCGCGGCGGCCTGTAGTTCGACCAGTTCCTCGACGACGACGACCAGCGGCTCGTCAACCACGGGCGGCACCTCCGGCGCCATCCCGTCCAGTGCTTTCTCCGACCATACGGGAGTGACGGCGAGCCAGGTACAGGTCGGGAACGTGTCGACGCTCTCGCTCGGGCTCTTCAAAGGCGCCCAGGTCGGAACCCAGGCCTACGTTGACTACATCAACTCGGCTGGTGGTGTGAACGGTCGAAAGATCGTCCTCAACAACGCCGATGACGGCTTTACCGGGGCCTCCAACAAACAGGCCTCACAGAATGCCCTCCAGAACGATTTCGCCCTGGTGGGTAACTTTTCGCTTGAGGACAGCTTCGGTGGTGCGGTGCTCGCTCTGAACCCCGGGTTTCCCGACGTGGCGCAGGTCTTGGACAACGCCACCAACAAATTGCCCAACGTCTACAGCCCCATCCCGCTGGCCGATGGCTGGGCCTCGGGACCGATGAACTACTACTCCAACAGATTCAAGGCCGACGCCAGCCACGCTGGTGCGTTCCTGGCCGACTCGCCTTCGGCTGCCCAGACCTGGGCAGGGGAGAAGTACGTCGCTCAAAAGGCCGGTTTCACGTTCGTGTCGGAGCAGACCTACGCCACCACGCAGACGGACTTCACCCAGCAGGTGATCGCCATGAAGAACGCCGGGGTGAAGATCATCTTCATGGACCAGATGCCCTCCAACTACTCGTCGTCGGTCCTCAAGGCTCTGGCCCAGCAGAACTATCACCCCCAGGTCTTACTGGGTGCCGCCACCTACTCGAACCAGCTGGTCACCCAATCTGGTGGCGCGAGCAACGTGAACGGCGCCTACCTGTCCCAGAACCTCACCCTCTACCTGGGCACGGACCAGGCAGCGGTGCCGGCGGTGGCAACGTTTTTGCATTGGGTTCAAGTGGCATCCCCCGGGTTCAGCCCCGACCTGTTCACCGCCTACGGGTGGCTCTCGGCCAACCTCTTCGTCCAGGGCCTGAAGCATGCCGGAACGAACCCCAGCCGGGGCTCGCTCCTCCAATCGCTGTCCAAGATCACGACATTCGACGGCGACGGCTTCAATGCTCCGTCGAACCCGGCAGCCAAGACTCCGCCCAACTGCTACCTCATCGCCACGGTGACCAATGGGCAGTTCGTGCGCTCACCTGACAATCCGCCGACCACCAGCAGCACCAAGGGATTCCGGTGCGACGGGTCCTACATCGTCAAGCCCGGCACCTGAGCACCCGGCACGTCGACGACTTCTACTGCCCATGATCCGGGGGGGATCCCGATGGAAATGAAGGGGATGCCATGAGCAACTTTCTCCAATTCACGGTGTTCGGGATCATGTTGGGCGCCGGCTATGCCATTGCGGCGACCGGCCTGGTGGTCACGTACACCACGTCGGGGGTATTCAACTTCGCCCAGGGTGCGGTCGGGATGATCGCCGCCTTCGGCTACTGGGAGCTCGTCTCGGCCCACAACCAACCGACCTGGGCCGCCCTCATCATCATTCTCGTCCTCGGCGCGTCGATCAGCGGCGCATTCGTCGAGCGGGTGCTGATGCGGCGGCTCCACGGTGCCTCGGCCGAGCGGCCGGTCATGGTGACGCTCGGCCTGATGGTCATCCTGACGGGTGTGGCCACGGTGGTGTGGTCTCCCACCGTCCAGCGGTCGGTGAATCCGCAGATCAACGGCCAGTTCCACTTTGTCGGCATCAACATTCAGTACCAGTACGTCCTCATCATCGGGGTGGCCATCGCCGTGGCCATCGGGTTACGTCTGCTCTTCTACTCCACCCGCATGGGCTATGCGTTGCGAGCCGTGGTCGATGATCCCGAACTGGTGTCGATGGCGGGGGTGTCGCCCCACCGGATGAGCCAGTACGGATGGATCCTCGGCTTCTTCATGGCCGCACTGTCCGGTGTGATGCTGGCCCCGACCCAGACCACCGGGATCAGCATCGTGTCCTTCACGCTGCTGGTGGTGAGCGGCTACGCAGCGGCAATCGTCGGCCGACTGAAGAGCATCTCCATCACCTTTGCCGCCGCCATCGGGATCGGGCTAGCCGAGAACTACATCCTCAACTACGAGAACTCCCTTCTCAGCCACCTCCACCTCCAGCCGTCGCAGGGCAGCATCAGCGACTTCAACGCTGCGCTGCCCATGATCTTCCTCTTCCTCGCCCTGGTCACCCTGCCGTCCGTGCGGCTCCGGGCAGCCGGACGGCTGACCTCGATGCGGGCCCCCCGGGTGGCGGGTGGCAGGGAGTCCCTCATCGGAGGTGCCGTCTTCCTCGTCGTGGCCGTGGTGGTGGCAGTCGCCTTCGCCAACGGCAACTACCACGGCACCACGTACGGGCAGCTCGGCGGCATGGTGATGTGCCTGGCCATCGTTGGCCTGTCACTGGTGCTGGTGACCGGTTACTCCGGACAGGTCTCGCTCTGTCAGTTCTCCTTCATGGGGATCGGCGCCTTCATCATGGGCAAGGTGGCCGGCGGCGGGTCGCTGGTCGGCCTATTGGCTGCCACCGCCATCTGCGCGGCGATCGGTGCCCTGATCGCTCTGCCCACCATCCGGCTGAGCGACCTCTACCTGGCCCTCGCCACCTTCGCATTCGCCGATGCAGTGGCTCAAGGATTCTTCACTGATGGCAACGTTTTCGGCGGTGGCGCCCTCCAGATCTATCGCATCACTTTGCCGGGGCTGTCCTTCAAGGGGGACACTGCCGAGTTCCTGCTCGTCACTGTGTTCTTCGTCCTGTCGGCGTGGCTGGTGCTGGCCATCAGACGCAGCCTGTTCGGTCGCCGGCTGGTGGCAGTCAACGACTCGCCGGCCGCCTACGCCACGGTCGGCCTCAACATCGGCTTCACCAAGGTCGCAGTCTTCGCTATCGCCGCAGGCATGGCCGGCCTGGGCGGCGCCCTATTCGGAACGGTGCAGCAGCTCGTCGGTACGACCGACTTCGACATCTTCCCCGGCATCATCTTCGTGCTGTTCGTGACCATCTGGGGCATCCGCACCGTTTCGGGTGCCTTCCTAGCCGCACTCACCTATGTCGCCCTCAACCAGATCTGGCCGAGCAGCATCGGTATCTTTGCCGGCATCGGCGTGATCCTGATCGGCCGGGCAGCCAACGGGATCCTCGGCATCGAGGCGCTCCACATCCGGTTGCCCTGGGTGAAGCGCACGGGTAGGTCGAACGAACCGGCCCCGGTTGCAATGCAAAGCACCTTTGCCGTCAGTGGAGAGGGCTCCCGTGCCGCAAGCTGACGTGATCGATCAGCAGCCGACCGACCAGGATGTCGACGTCCTGACCATCGAAGGAGTGGCCGTCCGCTTCGGCGGAGTGGCCGCCCTGAGCGATGCCAACCTGACTGTCAAGGCCGGTTCCGTGACCGGCCTCATCGGCCCGAATGGCGCTGGCAAGACCACGCTCTTCAATGTGATCAGCGGACTCCAGACTCCCGACCGTGGGACCGTCTTGCTGTTCGACACCGACATCACCAAGATGAAGCCGCACCGCCGGGCCCGGCTCGGTCTGGCCCGCACCTTCCAACGCCTGGAGCTCTTCGGCACCCTGTCGGCGGGCGAGAACGTGCAAGTAGGGCTGGAGTCGTCGGTCAAGTGGTGGCAGTGGCGCCACGTCAAGCGTTCGTTCCCCTGGGTCAAGAAGGGCGGCGCCGCCGACGAGTCAACCGGTCCGGGGTCGATTGTCGTTGCCACATCGGACCGCCTGCTCGAGGGCGTAGGCCTGGCCGGCCTAGGCGCCGAACAGGCCAGCGCCATGCCGACCGGCCTGGCCCGGATGGTCGAATTGGCCCGGGCCCTGGCCATGGCCCCGAAGATCCTGCTGCTCGACGAACCCGGCTCGGGGCTCGACGATGTAGAGGCTCAAGCCCTGGGTGAGCTGCTGACCACCCTGGCGGGCGGCGGTATGGGCGTGCTGTTGGTCGAGCACGACATGGAGCTGGTGATGCGGATCTGCGACTACATCTACGTGCTCGACTTCGGCGACATCATCGCCTCGGGGACTCCTGAGGAGATCCGGAAGGACCCCATGGTTCAGGCCGCCTACCTCGGTACCGTCAATGACGCCAACGTCGGCGTTGCAACCCAGCAATTCCATGAGGACAAGACGGTGGACCTGACGACCGAGATCGTCGGCAGCGATGATGAGGAGGTGCCCGAGGCATGAACGACCAGATGTTGGCTCCTTCGACAGGCGGCACCACCACAGAACTGCCGCCGAGCGTCACCGTACGGGGAGTGCGGGCCTCTTACGGGCGGATCGAAGTGCTTCACGGCGTCGATCTCGAGGTGCCGGCCGGAAGTGTCTTCGCACTCCTTGGACCCAACGGTGCCGGCAAGTCGACGCTCCTCAAGGTACTGAGCGGCCGGATGCGTCCGACCGCTGGCGACGTGCTCGTCGGCGACACCCCGCTCGGCAAGACCCCCACGGAGAAGCTGGTCCGCCAAGGCATCTGCGCGGTGCCTGAGGGTCGGGGCATCTTCCCCAACCTGACCGTGCGTGAGAACCTCCGGATCTGGACCTACCGGGGTGGGATCTCGATGAAGGAGGTCGAGGAGCACACCTTTGAGACGTTTCCCGTCCTGAAGGAGCGTCGGCGTCAGATGGCCGGCACCATGTCGGGTGGCGAGCAGCAGATGCTGGCAATCTCACGTGCCCTGGTCACCAAGCCTCGGGTGCTCTACCTGGACGAGCTGTCCATGGGACTGGCTCCCCTGATCGTGGCCGAACTTTACGAACTGGTCACCAAGTTGGCCAAGCAGGGCATGACCATCCTCCTGGTCGAGCAGTTCGTGACCACGGCACTGGCGGTGGCCGACCATGCGGCGATCATGGTGCATGGTCGTATCGAGCAGCAGGGCACCCCGGCCGAGATGGCGGACGCTGCCCTCAGCATCTACCTGGCCTGACGCTCACTCGCTTACAAAGGCGTTCGTTGGACTGAGCGACGACAGGTGCACGTACGTAGTCCCTGACCGAGCAGAATCGTCAGACGGGCCCGCCGTAGAGGTCGAACGTTCGAGCCATCCCACCGTCAGCACAGATCGTCTCCCCGGTGACGAATCGTGAGGCGTCGGTAGCGAGGAACACGATTACGTCGGCGATGTCCTCCGGCGTGGCCCATCGACGCAGCGGCGTTTGGGCTTCGATGGCCTCCACAACACCCGGGACTTCCCTGTTCTTGGCCCACAAGGCGGTGTCGACGACCCCGGGGGCGACGGCGTTGACCCGGATCCCAGACGGTCCGAGCTCGATGGCCAGCGATCGTGTGGCGGCACCGATAGCGCCCTTCGATGCAGCGTAGGCGGCCCGCCGAGGTGTGCCGACTATTCCGGATACGGATGAGAGGTTGATGATCGACCCGGATCCGCGTTGGATCATCGAGGGAAGCACTGCGGCGATCAGTAGGAGCGGTGCCCGGACATTGACGGCCAACATGTCGTCGATGACGGCCGCGTCGGTGTCGACGGTGGCGAGTCGCGCCGCTACTGCCGCATTGTTCACCAGGACATCGATCGTACCGAGTGCGTCGATCGCCTGGCGGGCGACGTTCGTCGGGGCATCAGACTGGCGGAGGTCGGCGGGCAGGATGACGGGGTCGTTGTGCAGCGTGCCAGCCACCTCAGCCAGCTCGGCGCGGCCCCTGGCGACGAGGGCGACCCGCGCCCCCGCCCGATCGAGTGCCTGTGCCGTGGCCGCACCGATTCCCCGAGATGCCCCGGTGACCATGGCGGTGCGGCCTCGGAGTGGTTCGTGTTCCATCCGAAGAGGATCGCAGTTCTTCTCGTGGTCGGCGTAATTCGCATCGCCGGGCCCGGGTGGCGCCTTCCCGTCATCCCCGTGGCGGCAACCGCACCGGGCACCTTCCCGCAGGTAGTGCTGGAACTACTCCTCGGCCAGCACTACCTCGACGCCAACTTCGCCGTCGCGCATCACCAACTCGACCACACCGCCTGCATCGCGCACGTCGCTCTCGGCCGCGGCCAATGCCTCGAGTCGGGACGGCGTGTCGGTGACGGTCAACACGGCCACCGGTGCCCGCATCGAGCGCTTGGCCGTCGTCTTGGCCCGCCGGATCTGGCGGAGCACGTCGGCGGCCGCATCGAGCACGGCATCGGTTGTCGGGTCGACGCCGCCGGTGCTGGCGTCCCCGGTCCTGGTCTCCAAGTCCGTGGGCCAGTTGGCTCCGTGGATGGAGTCGACGTGCCACCACGACCACACCTCTTCAGTCACGAAGGGAAGGACAGGGGCGAGCAGGCGGAGCAGGACGGAGAGGGCCACGGCCAGTGCTGCCCGAGCCGATGCCGTGGCCGGGTCGTCGGCCTCGCCGTAGGCGCGGGTCTTGACCAGTTCCAGGTAGTCGTCACAGAACGCCCAGAAGAACGCTTCCGTCCGTTCGAGAGCCCGGGCGTAGTCGTAGGCCTCGAATGCAGTTGTGGCTTCGGCCACCACCACGCTGAGTCGGCCGAGCATGGCCCGGTCGATCGGGGCGATGACGGCACTGATCGGCGGCACCACCAGCGTACCGGTGCCGTCGGCCAGGCGGCCGAGTGCGAATCGGGACGCGTTGAGCACCTTCATGGCCAGTCGTCGACCGACCTTCATCTGGCCTTCGTCGACGGCGGTGTCGGTGCCGGGCCGGCCGCTGGCCGCCCAGTACCGCACGGCGTCGGCCCCGTGCAGCTCGAGCAGAGGCAGCGGGGTGATCACATTGCCCTTCGACTTCGACATCTTCTTGCGGTCCGGATCGAGCACCCAGCCGCTGATGGCAGCGTTCGACCACGGCAGGGCCTGATGTTCGAGTTCGGAGCGCACCACCGTCGAGAACAGCCAGGTGCGGATGATGTCGTGGGCCTGGGGTCGCAGATCCATGGGGAAGACACGGGCGAACAGGTCGGGGTCGTCTTCCCATCCTCCGGCGATCTGGGGGGTCAAGGACGATGTGGCCCAGGTATCCATGACGTCGGGGTCGCCAACGAACCCGCCGGGCTCGCCCCGCTGGTCGGCGGCGTAGCCCGGGGGCACGTCGGTCGACGGGTCGATGGGAAGGTGCCCTTCGTCAGCCAGGATCGGCCCGCCGAAGTCGACCTCACCGTCGGCATCGACGGGATACCAGACGGGCAGGGGTACGCCGAAGAACCTCTGGCGGCTGATGTTCCAGTCGCCATTCAGGCCCTCCACCCACGCTTTGAAACGGTGGGCCATGTAGGGCGGATGCCACCGCAATTCCTCACCCCGGGCCAGTAGGGCCTGGCGGTGGGGGAGCGTCTCGACGAACCACTGACGGGAGGAGACGATCTCGAGCGGGCGATCGCCCTTTTCGAAGAACTTGACCGGATGGGTGATGGAACGGGGCTCGCCGATCAGATCGCCAGAGGCTGTCAGCAATTCGACGATCCGGGCCTGGGCCTGCTTGGCGGACTTCCCCACCAGATCCGCATAGGCGACGTCCGCCGCCGCCGGATCGTCGGCCTCCCATCCCGGTGCGCCGAACTCGATCGGCAGCAGTCGGCCGTCTCGGCCGATCACGGTACGGGTGGGGAGGGACAGTTCGCGCCACCACACCACGTCAGTCGTGTCGCCGAAGGTGCAGATCATGGCGATGCCCGAGCCTTTTTCGGGGTCGGCCAGTCCGTGGGCCAGGACCGGCACACGGACTCCGAACAGCGGGGTGCTGACCGAGGTACCGAACAGCGGCCGGTAGCGCTCGTCATCGGGGTGCGCCACCAGGGCCACGCAGGCGGCCAGCAGCTCGGGTCTGGTGGTCTCGATGTCGACGCCGCCTTCGGCGTCGACCCGGGGGAACCGAATCCGGTGGTAGGCGCCGGGTCGCTCACGGTCCTCGAGTTCGGCCTGACTGACCGCCGTGCGGAAGTCGACATCCCACAGCGTCGGGGCGGTGCGCTGGACTACCTGGCCGCGCTTGGCCAGTCGAAGGAAGCCGCGTTGCGAGACCCGTTGAGCCCGTTCACTGATGGTCGCGTAGGTGTGGGACCAGTCCACTGACAGCCCGAGGGTGCGCCACAGGTGCTCGAATACCTGCTCGTCCTCCAGCGTCAACTGATGGCACAGGGCCACGAAGTTTGGTCGCGAGATGGCGACGGGATCCTTCGTCGGCTCGGCCGGCGGCACGTACTCGGGATCGTACGGAAGGCTCGGATCGCATCGAACCCCGAAGTAGTTCTGTACCCGGCGCTCGGTTGGCAGTCCGTTGTCATCCCACCCCATCGGGTAGAAGACCTGGCGGCCCCGCATGCGGTGGAACCGGGCCACTGCGTCGGTGTGGGTATAGGAGAACACGTGGCCGATGTGGAGCGAGCCCGACACCGTCGGCGGCGGCGTGTCGATCGAGAAGACCTGGTCGCGGGTAGCTGTGCGGTCAAAGGCATAGACACCCTCGGCCTCCCACCGAGCCGCCCAGGTGGCCTCCAAACCCTCGAGGCCAGGCTTGTCGGGGATACCCCTCCCGTGAGGCCGGCCAAAGCCTGCCTGGTCAGAGGGCGCCTCGTGATTGGTGGGTCCGTTCGTCTGCTCCGGCATGATCGGGTTACCGTACCCTGCGTGCTCACGCTCCACGACACCGCCACCGGCGAGGTAGCCCCGCTCCGGCTCCGCCAGCCCGGCAAGGTCGCACTCTACGTGTGCGGCCCGACGGTCGACGGTGTGCCTCACCTCGGTCATGGGCGGTTCTCGTTGGTGTTCGACGTGCTCCGGCGCTACCTCCTGTTCATTGGCCTCGACGTCACCTATGTCTCGAACATCACCGACATCGAGGACAAGATCATCGCCCGGGCTGCCGACCGTGGCATTGCGATCGCCGAGTTCACGGCGGCCAACGAGGCCCTGTGGTGGGAGATCATGGATGCCCTGGGGGTGCTGCGGCCGGATCAGGCACCGCACGCCACCGCCTATGTCGACCGGATGATCGACCTGATCACCGACCTGGTGGGTCGGGGGATCGCCTACGAGACGGCCACCGGGGTCTATCTGTCGGTGCTCGACGTGCCCGGCTACGGACTGCTGGCCCGCCAACCCCTCGAATCGTTGCGGGCCGGCGCCCGAATCGAAGCAGACGAAGAGAAGCGATCGCCACTCGATTTCGTGCTGTGGAAGAAGGCCAAACCAGGCGAGCCCAGTTGGGACTCACCGTGGGGAGCCGGCCGACCTGGTTGGCACACTGAGTGCGTGGTGATGTCCCTCGACCTTCTGGGCGAAGGGTTCGAGCTGCATGGAGGAGGTCAGGACCTGGCCTTCCCCCACCATGAGAACGAGCGGGCTCAGGCTGTGGCTGACGGTAAGGAGTTCGCCCGCCATTGGATGCACAACGGATGGGTGACGGTCGGTGGTGAGAAGATGTCCAAGTCGTTGGGCAACTTCGCCTCCTTGTCCGACCTGCTCGAGCGCAGCGATGCCCGCGCCTACCGGGTGCTGGTGCTGCGCTCCCACTACCGGTCGCCTATCGAAGTGACACCCGAGACGATCGCCCAGGCCGAGGCCGGACTGGCCCGGTTGGACGAGCTGGCCCGACGGTTCTCACTGGCCGACCCGCTGGCTGAGGGACCGTTGACCGGGCCCGACTCGACGGTGGGCGCTGTTGACGACGAGGCGGTGGCCACCTTCATGGTCGCCATGGACGGCGACCTCGACACCCCAGGTGCTCTGGCCACAGTGTTCGAACTGGCACGACGGGCCAATGTGGCGGCCGATGCCGGCGACGGTGCCGCGGCCGCAACTGCGGCCCGAACGGCGGCGTGGCTGGCCGGAGCGCTGGGTCTTCGACTCGAAGGTGACGTGAGCGACGAGATCGACGCGGCAACGGCCGATCTTGTGCGCATGCGCGATGCATCCCGGGCAGCCAAGGACTGGGCTCGGGCCGATGCCTTGCGCGCCGAGCTCGAGGAGGCAGGCTGGCTGGTCGAGGATGGCGGCGAGGGCACCCGCATCCGTAGGCGATAGGCCGCCGACTACCCCGGTCGGACGCCATGGAGCGGACCTCCCGGGCTCCCATGTTGCTAAGACGTGAACGCCGCGTGCAGAGACCCGTTTCGACCCAATTCCCCCGCCGTCCAAGAGAACGCGACTGGTAGCGTTTTTTGGGTCGTAGAGTCCCCGTCGGCGGGTGGCAGTCGGCCCGTCCCCGTGTAGGTGGTCGACCATCGCAAGCCGGTGAGAGCTCGTGAGCACCCTGCATGTGGGGGAAAGGGGAACGCCGTCGTGGCTTCCGGAGCTGGTCGGCCCACCCCGTCGCCGGTGCTCCGCCGGGACGGCCATGGGTCCACCGCTCCCTTTGGAAGCTGACGCGGTGGATGGTTGCCCCGTGCCCGCTATCGTGGTTACTATTGAGTAACAACTAGCGATCCGCCAATAGCGGCGTGCGTGCGGCCCTAGTGCCGGCACCGGTCGAAGCCTTGCTTGAGGGGCCTGCGGGCCAGAACGGAGCAGTCCACCATGTCTGAATTCTCCCTGGACCTCGACGAAGACCAGATCCAACTCCAGAAGTGGGTCCACGACTTTGCCGAGAACGTGATCCGACCTGCCGCCCACGAGTGGGATGAGCGTGAGGAGACCCCTTGGCCGATCATCCAGGAGGCAGCCAACATCGGCCTGTACTCCTTTGACTTCATCGCCAACGCCTTCATGGACAAGAG
The DNA here is from genome assembly GCA_043784065.1 of Acidimicrobiaceae bacterium. Lineage (GTDB taxonomy): Bacteria > Actinomycetota > Acidimicrobiia > Acidimicrobiales > RAAP-2 > Bog-756. The sequence continues at coordinate 50,274 of JAYVYR010000002.1, read as the reverse complement.
CGGCCTCCTGATGCCCATCGCGGCGGAGGAACTTTCCTGGGGCGACGCCGGAATCGCCCTGGCCATCCTAGGCAGCACGTTGGGCCTGGCTGGCATCGCCGGCAACGGCACGCCCGAGCAGTTGATGGAGTGGGGACCACAATGTTTCGGGACCCCCGAGAAGCCGCAGCTCGCCGCCTTTGCCGTGTCCGAGCCCGACGCCGGGTCAGACGTTTCGTCGCTTCGGACGCGTGCCGTCTACGACAAGGCTAAGGACGAGTGGGTGCTGAACGGCACCAAGACGTGGATCACCAATGGCGGGATTGCCGACATCCATGTGGTCGTCGCCTCGGTGGAACCTGAGCTCCGGGGTCGTGGCCAGGCCAGCTTCATCGTGCCTCCGGGAACCCCGGGAATCTCCCAGGGCCAGAAGTTCCAGAAGATGGGCATCCGGGCATCCCATACGGCCGAAGTCGTCCTCGACGACTGCCGGGTGCCCGGAAGCTGCCTTCTGGGTGGCAAGGACAAGCTCGACGAGAAGATCGCCCGGGCCAAGGAAGGCAAGAAGGGCGGTGGCCAGGCCGCCATGAAGACTTTCGAAGGCTCCCGACCCACGGTCGGCGCCCAGGCCCTCGGCATCGCCCGAGCCGCCTACGAGTACTCGCTCGAGTACGCCAAGGAGCGCAAGGCCTTCGGTCGGGCGATCATCGAGAACCAGTCGATCGCTTTCAAGCTGGCCGATATGAAGACCCGTATCGACGCCTCCCGACTGCTGGTGTGGCGGGCCTCGTGGATGGGTGCCAACGGCAAGGAGTTCACGTCGGGCGAGGGCTCGATGTCCAAGCTCTACGCTGGCGAGACCGCGGTCTACGTGACCGAGGAGGCCATCCAGATCCTGGGCGGTTACGGCTATGTGCGCGACTATCCGGTCGAGCGCTGGCACCGTGACTCGAAGATCTTCACCATTTTTGAAGGCACGTCGGAGATCCAGAGACTGATCATCGCTCGGGCCATCTCCGGAGTGCACGTGAAGTAGCTGCACTGGGATCCTACTTCGGGCGCCCAGCGGGAGACGTCCGGGGCTCGGGTCACCGAAACTGGGCGAAATGGGATTCGTGTCCTAACTTTGTCCCGCTTGTTGCTGACGCCCTCGACGGCGATGAACCTCAATCTACCGCTGCCGTCGCGGCTGAACCCGAAGAAACCCGGGCCCAGCAGTTCGATCGCTTCACGGTCGCACAAGTCCGGCTGGTGTTGGCCCGGTCTCTCGGACCCGGGTCATCGGGAGTCCGTCCCCGCGCCAGAGGCGTACACCAGGCCGTCTCGGATTCTGCCGAGCGTGACGCCCAGTTGGCGCACTTCATCGGGTGACAGCGGGTCGAAGACCCACTTCCGGACGTTCCGGAGCTGAGCCGGATAGACCCGCTTCAGCGTCTTCAGCCCTTGGGGCGTCAGGGTGGCCGCCATGCTCCGTCTGTCGTCGGGGGAGCGGCTCTTCTGGACGTAGCCATGGAGTGCCATCTCATCGACCAACCGTGACATCCGGCTCGGGGACAGGTCGCAGCTGACGGCAAGGTCTCCAATGCGGAGGCAGCGATGCTCGGCCTCCGAGAGGTTCACGAGCACGACGTACTCGGACAGCGAGACGTTCGCCTCTTGTGCCAGGTCGTCTCCGAACCTCCTACCGAGATGCGTCAAGAGGTAGGTCAGCGCCCTCCACATCGATTCCTCATCGGGGTTCAGGGCGGCAGGGGTGTCCTCGGTCACCGTCCCATGTTATTGCATGCGCACACAATGTAATTGTCTTGTGTGCGCATGCAAATAATCCAGAAGGAAGGATCTCCTCGTGTCCGACACGACCCCCACCCCGGGCATCTATCGCATCGAACTTGGTGCCTCAACGGTCGAATTCACCACGACACACCTTTTCGGGCTCGGGAAGGTCGCTGGCAAGTTGACGATCGACGCCGGAGGGATCTCCGTCGCCACAACACCGACCGCCTCCACCGTCTCGCTGACCGTCCCGACCTTCAGCTTCGACACCGGGAACTCGAGCCGCGACAAGGCGGTGACGTCCAAGCGCTTCCTCGACGCAACCCGACATCCGGTGATCTCGTTCGCCTCGAGCGAACTGCAACAGGACGGTGACCACGGGCTGCTGACCGGAGACCTCACGCTCCGCGGAGTGAGCACCCCGCTGGACGTCCGAATCGACGAGGCCGTCTGCGAAGGTTCATCGTTCACCGCCACGGCAACCGGGGTCGTGGACCGCTACGACCCCGGAGTCACCAAGGTTAAGGGCGTGGCCGGCAGAAGGCTCGAGTTCGCCGTGACGATCCATGCTCGAAACGATGCAGATCGAGGAGTGAGTCCTGACGGTTCCTCATTCGCAGAACCATCCCACAACAAGGAGAGTGCCCCATGAGCGCGTTTACCGACCCGGAACTTGCCTATCTGGCAGTACAACCGCTGATGTCTTTCGCCACCGCCTCAGCGACCGGCAAGCCCGACGTCGCTCCGGTGATCTTCTCGGTCAATGGTGACGACATCGTCACAGCCGGCTTCGACATCACCCATACGGTCCGCTACACGAACATCGTGGCCAACCCCGGGCCACTGTGGTGATCGATGATCTCGCCACGATGGACCCCTGGACTCCGCGCAGGGTCAAGATCGTGGGGACCGTCGCCATCGAAGAGAATGAGGGTGCCCCGCAGTTCCGCATTCATCCTCAGGTGATCATCAGTTGGGGGATCAACGACACCACTCCCGGGATTCTCACGATGGATCGCTGCATGATTGAGTAGTCAGCCCGGCGCTTCCTCGACGCTGTGACCGGCCACCGAGGGCTGCGTGGGATTCCGCCGCGAGGTCGGGACGGCCGTGTCCGGGACCGGGCCAGAGGGCGTCACTACCCTGATCCCGTCAGAGGTCGAAGATGAAGCGCAGGGCCCAGTTGATGGATTCCATCGAGTCGACAGGTGTGCGCCCTTGCCGAGTCAGGAGACGGCGCACCGCGATCATTCGGACCTGGTCGCATCGGGCGAACGACACGTGATCGAGGCCCGTCATGCCTGGCTCGAGTTCGACGTGACTCCTGAGCCCGTAATCCCGTGACGTGATCGGAACGACCCCCACGAGCTGCCCGGAGCCGTTGTTGACGAGGTCGGCAGAGACAATCAGGCCCGGACGGACCCGAGCCAGCTCGTGGCCGACCGGACTACCCAGGTCGACTTCGTAGATCTCGGAACGCCAGATCAAACGAGGGGATCCCACTCCGCTTGTTCGGCGAGAAGAGCCTCCCGACCAGCGGAATCGAGATCCTGGTGGTCCTTGTTCAGACCGCGCATGAACTCTTGACGTTCGAGGGCATCGAGCGCTGTGTGGACGACCTCCACTACCGTCGTCTGTCGGCTCTTCGCAAGAGCTGCCAGACGTTCCGAATCCGGTCGTCTCACCCGCACCGTTGTCGTGCTGTTCTTAGCCATCACCCAACTGTAGACGAAATGTAGATCACCTTGCCGGCTCTGGGACGCCGAGCTCATGTTGCATAACGCCACCCAAGAGGGTCACCTCGTTGGCACTGCCTCTGCGTCGCAGCATCCGCCGGCGATGCGGCGGGGACGAACCAGGAATCGGGCCGTTCGAAGTGCATGGTGGCCGTTGGCGGTCCGTGAATCGGACTTTTGTAGTCCTCGCAACGCTCTGAACTGGAACTTTACCGTAGTCACGATGGCCTTCACCATTTTCGAGGGTAACAGCGAGATCCAGCGGCTGATCATCGCCAGAGCCATCTTCGAGGTGCACGTCAAGTAGTTGAGCTGGGATGTTGTCTTCGTGTTGCTGGCAGGCCGAACGCATCGTCGGATCGTGACCACCGGGTACCGTGTCGGCGTGTCTGACATCCCCGACCGTTCCCACACCCCTTTGCTCGTCACCCTCTGTACGGGCAACGCCGCCCGCTCGGTCATGGCCGGTGCCATGCTGCGCGGTGCACCGCTCCGCATCGTCACGGCCGGGACCCACGTCATCGAGGGCCAGCCGATGAGCCGTCGGACCCGCGCCGCTCTGGAGTCAGTAGGACGCAACGCCGATGGGCATCGGAGCCATCAGGTGGGCGACGACGACATCGACGGGTCGGTGCTCATTGTGGCCATGGCTGCCGAGCACGTGGCCTACATCCGCCGAAGGCATCCCGATGCTGCAGCGCGCACCGCTTCGATCAAGCGATTGGTGCGCGACATGGCCAAGGGGGCAGAACCGCTGGCTCAACGGCTTGCAGTTCTTCGGCTCGACGAGGTGGAGCTCGGGACTTGGGAGGATGTGGAGGACCCGGCCGGTGGTGAGGACGCCGACTATCTGGCTTGTGCCGAGGAGCTCGCCGACCTCTGTGGCCGGCTCCTGCCGCTCCTCGACTGAAGGGCTGGTTGGGACCGGGTCAGAGTGCCATGCGCATGGCCAGCCGCCGCCCCATCGCATCGGGCCCCCGCTCCTGCTCGTCCCTCCGGATGGCGGCGAGCCCGAGGGCTGGGTCGACGACCTCCACGAAGCCCACCGATGAGTAGAAGGGAGCGTTCCACGGCACGTCGCGGAACGTTGTCAGTGTGACTCCCTCCAGCCCCTGCCCTTGCGCCCAGTGGATCGCTTCATCAAGCAGTGAGCGGACCGATGCCTTGGCGGCCCAGCTCGGGCAGCACGGAAAGCTGGGCGATATGGGCTTCGTCGTCAACCAGTTCGACGCTGACGAATCCGACCGCCGGGCCGCCGACAGCGAAGACGACTGCTGCCCTCGAACACTGGTCCTGGTCTTCGTAGGTAAATGGACCGAAATCAATCGTGTTCAGTAGCCGGTCGCCGACTCGTCGTTCGTCAGGCTGCCGGTTCCGTTCGGCTCACGATCCGGCGGATTCGGCCAGTTGGGGATGCCGCTTGGAAAGGTCGGCGCACTCCTCGCATACCGACTCGGGGATGATTCCGAACCGCATGAGGAGGGAGAAGACTCTGCAGCCGAGGCAGATACCGAATGCCGCCTCCAGGAACGCGGCGCCGATCAGTAGGGCGAGGACCGCCCAGGCGGCGGTGACGAGACCGAAGCCGAAGGCCAAGATCAGTGCGGTCGTCGAGAAGACGACGCCCATGCCCTGGGCGAAGCGCTTGGGCGGTCCCGGCACCGGCTTCGGTGCCCGGCCCAACCAAGGGACGACCACCCGCGAGGCGAGCAGGGCCAGCGGGCTGAACTTCGGCCCCGCCACGACCCGGGCCCAGAAACCGTAGGCCAGGGGAATGAGGATCCACGTCTGGTCAAAGGCAATAGCTGCCACACTCATGAGCACGACGCCGCTGGCCACGGCACGCCCGACGTTGTCGTTGACCGGATTGGGATACGTGAACACACAGATACCCTACCGGTTTGGTCAGGTTTCGGCTACGGCACCCGATTGGCGTGCGACCGTGGTTGCTCATCCGGGCGTCGATCCGCTTCGAATAGTATCCGTGCTAATGGACCTTGAACAGGCGAGTGACGCCAACCTCGTGGTTGCAGTGGGCCGGTGGCACGAGCCCGCCCTCGCCGAGGCCTATCGCCGTCACGGCGGCGCAGTGCACGCGTTGGCCCGCCGGATCCTGCGGTCCGACCCACCCGCCGAGGAGGTAGCCCAGGAGGTCTTCCTCGACTTGTGGCGGAGCCCCGAGAAGTTCGATGCCCAACGGGGCACGCTGCGGTCATTTCTCCTAGCCCGGACCCACGGCAAGTCGGTCGACGTCGTGCGCTCCGAGGAAGCCCGCAAACGACGCGAAGAACGGACCACACGTGAGACGGCGACCGCGGCCTACGACATCGACCACGAGGTGTGGGATATGACGGTGGCCGAGCAGGTCAAAGAGGCGCTCGGCGCACTACCCGACGAAATGCGTCAGCCGATCGAACTCGCCTATTTCGGTGGCCGCACGTACCAGGAGGTGGCCACCATGCTCGACCAGCCTGAGGGGACCGTCAAGAGCCGGATCCGCTCGGGTCTCGGCCGCCTCCGGGTCCACATGATCGAGCGCGGCATCGAGCCGGCAGGAGCGGGACTGTGAACTCCAACCCGCCAAACCCCCTCAGTCACGCTGAAATCGAGGAGCTCCTCGGTGTCTACGCCCTCGACGCCGTGGATCGCGAGACGGCGGCCATCGTGGAGGCGCACCTCGACGAGTGCATGCGTTGTTCAATAGAGGTGGTCCAGCACCACGAGGTTGCCGGCATGCTGGCCAATTCGGGTGGCGCTCCTTCCGTTCAGGTGTGGGATGGCATTGCCGGTCAGCTCGGGGGGACTTCCGACGAGTCATGGGACCGCCTGTCAGCCAAGCTCGAATTACTCGGCAGCGGCGTCACCGGACGAGACGGTTCCGACCGCTCAGGCAACCTGCCCTCCGGTGGCGACGTGGTCCCGCTTGATCAGTCCCGGCGCCGATCGCGGTTCGTGACGGCCGGTGCCGGCCTGGTGGCAGCAGCCGCAGCCGTCGTCGCCGTGGCTTTCGGGGTCCAGGCCAATCACCTCCACACCCAGGTGAGCGCCCTGCAGGCCTCACCTCAGCTGTCCGCGGCCGAGCACGCGGCGGCAGCGGCCAGCGGCAGCAAGCGGATTATCCTGACCTCCCCGTCGCACCCGGGTCCCGGGCGGACGCCGGCCTCCATCGTGCTGACGGCGGCCGGCACCGGTTTCGTGGTCAACGATCAGCGTAACGGTCTTGCACTGCTCCCTTCGGGCCGGACCTATCAGTTGTGGGCCGTGGTGGGGACGAAGACCATCTCGTTGGGCCTGCTCGGCTCCCACCCGGCCATCGTTCCCTTCAGTGTGGCCGGTTCCGCCGGAGTGTCGGCATTTGCCATTACGAACGAGGCCGCCGGCGGGGTCGTCGCCTCTGTCAATCAGGCTGTGGCCGGGGGTGCGGTCCAGCTGTGACCGCGCCGATCTGACCTCTCTCGCCGTTTTTGGCGCCACCTCGCGAATCGAGGCGGCGGTCGACCACGCCGATGGTCGTTAGATGCGGTGGACCTGACGGAGTCCTGCCCAGGCGAAGTCGGCCAGCTGGGCAGCCAGACGGGCCGCCTCGGCCGCCCGCTCGATCTGGCTTTCCGAGGCATCGCCCGCAGGACCGCCGTGGGCATCTAGCCAGTAGCGGCTGGCCCCTTCTGCCATGCCGACCACGGCATGGGCCAGCAGGAGCCGGTGTCCGGGGTCGAGACCAGCGTCGATGAGGGGGTCGATGGCCTGGGCGATGGTTGCTTCGACCCGACGGAGGGCGGCTCCTAATTCGGCATCGTCGGGGGCATCTCGTCCGTAGAGGAGGCGAAAGGCCAACTCGTTGTCGACCATGAGCTCGAAGTACCCGGCGAATCCCAGTTCCACCTGCTGGCGAGGACCCTCGGCCACCGCCGTCGACTGGACGATCCGGTCGATCAATCCGAGAGAGACCACATCGAGTAGTTCGAGATAGAGGGCCCGCTTGGAGTCGAAGTGTTGATACACGAGGGGCTTGGTGACGCCGGCCGCTTCAGCGATGTCGTCCATGGTTGTTGCCGAATAGCCGTGCTCCGCGAACAGCGAAAGTGCCACATCGAACAATTGGCGGCGCCGGGCATCCGCCGTGAGGCGCCGGGCCGGCCTGGACTCGGCCGAACCGGCCGCGTTGTCCTGGCCCGTGGCGGCGGTGGTCGACATGGCGGTCATGGTAGCCCCGGACCGAAACCTGCCGTGTCCAGGGGTTTCCGACACCGGCCTCCGCCAAGACCTGGTGATGATGACTCAGATCGGCGGCAGGACCGCTTCGATCCGATCGGCCAGGTCATCGAGCGAGAAGTGGTCCCGGGCCACCGCCAGGTTCCGTTCCAGTAGGTCCGGATCGGGGGTGGTGAGCCAGGCGTCGAGCTTGGCCATGGTGTCGAGCCGGAACCATTCGAACCCGAAGGCGGCCAATTCATCGGCCACCGGGTAGCTGCCGATGACCAAGGGCCGACGGTGGGTCACGGACTCCAGGCTCGGGTTGCCGAATCCCTCCCAGGTGGAGGGCAGGGCGACCACGTCGCACGCTTGATAGGCGTCGTCGATGTGCATCGCCCCGTCCGGTCCTGTCCCACCGGTGAGCTCCGGGATGCCCCATGCAATTGGGCACTGTGCCGCAGCCATGAGGTGCTCGAGCTTCGGTCCGTAGCCGTCCTCGGCCGGTCCGAGCAGCCAGTAGGTGGCATCCAGACAGGTCGCCGAGGTCAGGCCCGCCCAGACATTCTTTCGGGCCAGGGCCCGAGTCGGCTGGAGGACCAGCCGGTCGTCAGGACCGATGCCGAATGCAGTACGGACGGCCTCTCCCGCGGCTGAACGGAACGGAAAGGGCCCGTCTGGGGCGGTGTCCGACTTGGGCACGGCGAACGAATTGTAGATGGTCCGGGCACCGATGCCCCGGCGCATCAGCTCCCGGCGGCTCAACTCGTTGATGGTGACGTGGCGCCAACGGGAGTCCACGGGAGGTCCGGAATGGTCGAGGAACTGCGGCCGCTGCCAGGGCAGATCGTGGTGGTGGAGCACGGCGGGACGCCCGGTGAGGGCTGCGGCCACCACATCCCAGGCTGGTTGGTTGAGGGGGAGGGAGAGAAGGTTCTCGACCACCACCAGATCAGCACTGGCCAGGGCGTCGTCGACTTCGGCCCGTGTCGGCGGCTCGGTGGCGCCGATGGCCAGGCCGGGCACCGCCTGATCGACAGGCCCGTCACCGGCAACCGTGTAGGTGGTGAAGCCGAGCTCGCCCAAGGCCCGTTGCCATTTGGCGGCTTCGATGGCCACGCCGTCGGTGCCGCCCAGGCGGAAGGAGAGGAGGGCGATTGTGGCGATGGCGTTACCGTACCGGCGCTGGCCCCGGAAGCGACCGGGCGGGCCCGCCCGGGGTACCGTCGGAGCGTGCACGACAACGGCATCACCAGCATGGAGTCCAGCGACGATCTGCTGGCAGTACGCGACGGTTCGGTCCTGACCCTGACCATCAACCGGCCCGAGCGGCGCAACGCCATGACGTGGGATGTCATCGCCGGTCTGCGGCGCGAGCTGGCGGCGGCCAAACTCGATCGGTCAGTGCGGGTTGTGGTCCTGGCCGGTGCTGGTGACCAGGCCTTCTGTGCCGGTGCCGATCTGTCAGGCATGGTGGCAAACGAGCCTGGCGGCTCGTCGGATGACTTCTTCGACCACCACCTGGCCCGAGGCTGGTTGGCTGAGCTCTTCGAAGAGATGTGGGCGCTCGGCAAGCCGACCATCGCCCGGGTGCAGGGCTGGGCCATGGCCGGCGGCTTCGGGCTTGCCCTGGCCTGCGACATGGTCATCGCCTCCGAAAGTGCTCGTTTTGGCGCCCCCGAACTCAATGTGGGTTTGTGGCCATACATGGTGACCGTCTCCCTCCTGCGGTCGATGCCTCCCAAGAAGGCGCTCGAGCTCATGCTGACCAGCCGGGTGGTGGGTGCCGAGGAAGCTGACCGCATCGGATTCGTCACCCGGGTGGTGCCCGACGCCGAGCTCGACGCCGCGGTAGCCGACCTCGCCGCTGTCTTGGCTTCCAAGCCCCCCGGGGCGACCAAGTTGGGCCGCGATTCGTTCTACGCTGTTATTGATGCAGCGGCCTCCGAGGCCCTGCCTTACCTCCATGCCATGCTGACCGTCACCAGTCAGACGGCCGAGGCCCACGAGGGTATTTCCGCGTTCGCTGAAAAGCGTCCGCCATCGTGGCAGGTCCCGGCAGGCGACAGCACGGACTGACCAGACACCCGTACCCGCACACCAGATCCTGAGGAGCACCCACAGCATGGCGAAACGAGCACTGATCACCGGCGTTACCGGTCAGGACGGCTCCTACCTGGCGGAACTCCTGCTCGACCAGGGTTACGAGGTGTGCGGGATGGTGCGACGCTCCAGCACCGTCAACTTCGAGCGCATCGCCCACATTCAGGACAGGCTCACCCTGGTGGCCGGCGATCTCCTGGACGAGGTGTCGATGATCAACATCTTGAAGGAGAACCGGCCCCAAGAGGTCTACAACCTGGCCGCACAGTCCTTCGTGCAGACATCGTGGAACCAGCCCGTGCTGACTGGCGAAACCACCGCCCTGGGTGTGACCCGGGTGCTCGATGCCATCCGCACCGTCGACCCGGAGATCCGCTTCTACCAGGCCAGTTCGTCGGAGATGTTCGGCAAGGTCCAAGAGGTCCCCCAGGTGGAATCCACCTCCTTCTACCCCCGCAGCCCGTACGGCGTCGCCAAGGTCTACGGACACTGGATCACCGTCAACTACCGCGAGAGCTACGGCCTCCATGCCTCGTCAGGCATCCTCTTCAACCACGAGTCGCCCCGCCGCGGTCTCGAGTTCGTGACCCGGAAGGTCACGCACGGCGTGGCCCGCATCGCGGCCGGCATCGACAAGAACCTGGCACTGGGCAACCTTGACGCTCAGCGCGACTGGGGCTTTGCCGCCGACTACGTCCGGGCCATGTGGCTGATGCTGCAGCAGGACCAGCCCGACGACTACGTGGTGGCCACCGGTCAGACCCACTCGGTCAAGGAGCTGGTCGAACTGTCGTTCGCCGCCGCCGACCTCGACTGGGAGAAGTACGTGGTAATCGACGAGCGCTTCCTCCGTCCAGCCGAGGTGGATCTTCTCGTAGGCGACCCGGCTAAGGCCGAGAAGACCCTCGGCTGGCACCGTGACGTCGACTTCACCCAACTGGTCCAGATGATGGTTGAGGCCGACCTGGCGCTGGTGAAGAGCCAGCGGGCATAGAGGTTGGTCATGGTCGTAGCGCTGATACTCCACGCCGACCCGCTCGGGCTCTTGGTGGCCTTCGGCGCCGGCATGCTCTCGTTCCTGTCGCCGTGCGTCCTGCCCCTGGTACCGGCCTACTTGTCAATGGTGTCCGGGCTCACGGCCGCTGAGCTTTCCGTCCTGGGCACCAGCCCTGCTCCGGCGCACGCGCCGGTCCCGGTAACGGTGGGCAGCGGGGCGAATTCGGATCCGACCGCGCCGTACATGACGGGCGTAGTGGGGGACGACGCCCCCGAACTCGAGCCCGAGTCCGTAGCCGGGCCGGGGCCCGACGAGTTACGTAGCCGGCGTGGCCGGCTGCTCCGGGGCATGCTCGCTTTCATCGCTGGATTCACAGTGGTATTCACCATCCTGGGTGCCTCGGCCTCATCGATCGGCCGCCTGTTCCTCACCCATCAGCACGTTCTGGAATTGGTTTCCGGCATCTTGATCGTGGCGTTCGGTGCGGTACTGGTGGGCATGGCCATCGGCGTCACCCTGCCCATGGCCTTCTCGGGTGAGAAACGATTCATCGTCCGACCTTCGGTGCTTGGCGCCTGGGCGCCCCCGGTGATGGGCGTGGCCTTCGCGTTCGCCTGGACTCCTTGCGTCGGACCGGTGCTCGGGAGCGTCCTGGCCCTGGCGGCCGGCACCGGTGGCTCGGCCACCGGGGGGATCGCCCTGCTGCTGGCCTACTCCCTGGGCCTCGGGGTCCCGTTCCTCCTTTTCGGCTTGGCCTTTGGACGGATGACAGACCTGCTGGCCAAGGTCAAGGGCCGACTGCGCATCGTCGATCTGGTCGGAGGGGTGATCCTGATGGCCTTCGGTCTGGTGCTGCTGACCCACAATGTGGATGTGCTGTCGGCACATATCTCCACGTGGCTTCGTGACCTCCACCTCAACCGGCTGTCGAGCAGCTGAGGCCCGAATTCCCCCCGGGGCCGGGGACCCGGGTCGGAGTCGGATCTGGGTTCAGGATCAGCCCCTGACCCCCGTCTGGCTACCGGCTGCCGGCCCCCGTAGCATTGGCGGCAGCTCATGGCCACCACTGCTTTCCCCACCTCCGCAGTCTCCCTTTGCGACGCAGTCGCGCTCTCGGGTCGGTTCCCACTGCTGTCCGGAGTCGATCTTGAGGTGGCCGTAGGCGAGACGATCCTGGTCGAAGGCCCGAACGGTGCTGGCAAGACGAGCCTGTTGCGGGTATGTGCCGGTCTGGTGCCCCTGGCCTCCGGTCGCCTCTCCGTGTTCGGGCTCGATCCCTACCGGAACCGGACCGCCGTGCGCCGACGGGTCGGACTTCTTTCCCACGGCTCACACCTCTACGACGACCTCACCGTGCGGGAGAACGTACGGTTCGCCGTCCGGGCCGCCGGGGGCGACGTCTCGCGGATCGACCCGGCATGTGAGCGGTGGGGCCTGATCGGCCGTCTGGCCAAGACCTCGGCCGGAAGACTCTCTGCCGGTCAGCGCCGGCGGGTGGCTTTGGCAGTGCTGACGGCCCGGTGGCCGGAGCTGTGGCTGCTCGACGAGCCCCACGCCGGCCTCGACGCCGCCGCCCGGGCTCTGCTCGACCATGTGATCCTCGAGGCGGCGGCCAGCGGGGTGACCGTACTTATCGCCAGCCACGAATCGGGCGCCGTGGCGGAGCTGGCCTCCCGTGCGGTCAAGGTGACTGGCGGACGGATAACAGGGGAGCGAACCCTCATCCAGGCGGATGGTGGACGTTCCCCTTCGAGTGACGTCGACGAGCTGGTCGTCGACGAGCCGGTCGTCGAGGGACCGGAGGCCAAGGGACCGGATGTCGATGCGCCAGGCCCCGCAGGGTTAGAAGGACAGGTGGCCCATGTGGCGTGATGCCGCCCTGGTGGCCGGGAAGGACCTGCGCATCGAGGGACGCTCGCGGGTCGCCCTGTCCCAGGTCGCTCCGTTCGGGATCGTGGCCCTGGTTCTGTTCGCCTTCGCCCTCGGCCCCGATCGCCAGGTGATGGCCAAGGGTGCCCCCGGACTCTTCTGGGTTGCCGTCCTGTTCTGCACGGTGCAGGCCATCCAGCGCAGTGTGTCGGTGGAGTCGTCCGACGGCGCCCGCGACGGGCTGCGTCTCTCGGGCATCGACCCGGCCGGGCTCTACCTGGGCAAGGCGTTCGCCGTGGCCGCCCAGCTGATCGTTCTCGAGTTGCTTCTGACCGTCGGTGTCGTTCTTCTGTACGGCGCCCGAATCGAAGTCCCGTGGATGATGGTGGTCTCCTGCCTGCTCGGTACCATCGGTCTGGCCGCTACCGGTACTCTCTACGGCGCCCTGTCCTCGGGCCTCCGCGTGCGCGAAACGTTGCTTCCCTTCCTGCTCCTGCCCATCGCCGCGCCGGTACTGCTGGCCGGCACCCGGATCTGGCAGGCCGCCATGGCCGGAGGGACTCCGGCCACCGGCATGCAGTGGCTGCGGTTGCTGGTCGTATTCGACGCTGTCTATCTGGCCATCGGCGTGATCCTGTTCGGCCCCATCCAGGAGACGGCATGACCGACGACCTGTCCACCTCTGCAGTCAAGGATGGATCCGGACTGGCACCCGTAGTCCATCCGCCTGCCGCCCCGGTGACGAATACAGCAGTGACCTCTGTTCCCGTTCGATCGTCCCGCTCGAAGGCGGTCGAACGGTCCATCGGCATCGTCTCCCTGGTCGGCACCGTCGCCACGGTGTGGCTCGGCATATGGGTGACTCCGCCGGACAAGATCCAGGGTGACCTTGTCCGCCTTGTCTACATCCACCCCGGTGTGGCCTGGGTCGCGCTCTACCTCGCCTTCGGCCTGGCCGCCGTGTCCAGCCTCCTCTACCTGTGGCCCAGGTCCCGGTCGCTGTTCTGGGACCGCCTGGCCGCTGCCGCCGTTGAAGTCGGTGTGGTATTCAACGTCTGCACTCTCGTGTCGGGCTCGATCTGGGGCAAGCCGACATGGGGCGTGTGGTGGGCATGGGATGCCCGGCTCACACTGACGGCTGTCCTGCTCGTCCTGTTCCTCGGCTACCTGGCCCTGCGGCGGATTCCCGCCGAACCAGAAGTCCGGGCCCGGCGGAGCGCATTCGTTGCCTTGTTCGCCGCCATCGATGTCCCGCTCGTCCATTTTTCGGTCAACTGGTGGAATACCCTGCATCAAGGAGCCACCGTGCTCAATCCCGGGTTGAAGTTGAAGATCCACGGCTCGATGGCGTTGACCCTGCTACTCGGCTTCGTGGCACTGACCCTGGTTTTCGTGTGGATGCTCCTTGTCCGCTACCGCATCGGCGTGCTCGAGGACTGGCTGGCCGCCAATGAACTCGACCTAGCCCTGGTCGAGCGTCAGTCCGAGGGCGGGGGACCCTTCGACGGGGGACTTTTCGACGAGGGACCGGTCGACGGTGGATCGGTCAACGGCAGATCGGTCGACGGGGGACCAGTCGAGTCGGGTGCGGTCGATGGGCCGTCAACTGACCGGGTGGTGGTGGCCTGATGCGTTACGTCGTCGCCGGCTATGTTTTCGTCCTCTGCACCCTGGCTCTGTATTCGGTGCAGTTGGTGTGGCGCCGCCGTCGCCTGGCTGAGGCTGTCGACCGGGCGGCCGGCGCCAGCCCGGCTGCGACCAGCCCCGTCGGCGCAGTGGTCCCGTGACCACCGCACCTCCGACTGTTCCGCCCACGACCGGAAGCGCCCTGGACGCCGGCCCCCCGCCCGTTCGCCGGGTCCCACATAGTGCTCCCAAGCACACTGCCCGCTACGTGGTGATAGGCATCGTTCTGGTCTGCGCTCTGATGTTTCTCCTCGTCAAAGGGCTCGGTTCGGCGCTGAATTTCTACATACCGGCCGATCAGGCGGTAGCCCAGAAAGTGACGTTGGGGGACAAGACGATCAACGTGGAGGGTGTGGTGGTCCCCGGGTCGATCCACTCCTCCACCGACGGTGTGAACTTCGTCGTCACCTCCGGTGCGGTCCACCTTGCCGTGCACAACACCTCGAGCCCGCCCCAGTTGTTCCAGGGGAATATTCCGGTCATCGCCGTAGGCCACTTCCAGGGCGATACGTTCGTGTCCGACCAGATCCTGGTCAAGCACTCGTCGACGTACATCGCCCAACACCCGTCTCGGGTGACGGCCCCGAACGGCTCCAAGCGGTGACGATCAACCCGCTCCACCTCGCCACCGGTCCCGGTCCGCAATGAACGGCACCCTCGGACACACCGGTGTCCTGCTCGGTTTCGCGGCTGCCGTCGTCGGGATCGTGGTGCTGGTCGTCGGACTGGTGCGCAGGCGCCCGGGCCAGCTGCGGGGCGGCCGGCTCTACGCGCCGATCATCCTGCTGGGTGGGGTCGTGGCCGTAGCCGCCATGCAGCGGTCGCTGATCACCCATGATTTCTCCCTCTCCTATGTGGCTGACAACAACAGTCGATCGACTCCGCTCATCTACTCGATCACCGGCATGTGGTCGGCCCTGGCCGGCTCGATCCTGCTGTGGGGAATCACCCTCGGGATCTACGTGACCGCCATGGTCTGGCGCTTCCGGGCCAAAGCCGACGACCAACTGGTGGCCTGGGCGACGCTGGTCATGTATGTGGTGTGCGCGTTCTTCTTCGGGCTGATGCTCGGGCCGGCCGACCCGTTCGCTCACGTGTCGGGGGCGATCCCACCCGACGGACTCGGTCCTAACGTCCTTCTCCAGGACAATCCACTGGTTCTGTTTCATCCGCCCATGCTCTACCTGGGGCTGGTCGGGTTCACGCTCCCGTTCGCGTTCGCCGTGGCCTCGTTGGTCACCGGACGGGTCGACGCGGACTGGCAGGGGGAGATCCGACGGTGGACCCTGTTCGCCTGGACCTTCTTGACCATCGGCATCGTCTTGGGTGCATGGTGGTCTTACCAGGTGCTCGGATGGGGCGGATTCTGGGCATGGGATCCGGTGGAGAACGCCTCGTTGCTGCCCTGGCTGGTGGGCACCGCCTACCTCCATTCCGTCATGGTCCAGCAGCGGCGGGGCCTGCTGCGGGTGTGGAACCTTTCGCTGGTCATCGCCACGTTCAGCCTCACCATCCTCGGCACATTCCTGACCCGTTCCGGTGTGATCCAGTCGGTCCACTCATTCTCCACCTCGTCGATCGGGCCACTGCTCCTCGGCTTCTTCGGCCTCGTCATCGTGGTCGGTGTCGGTCTCATCGCCTGGCGAGGCGACCGGTTGCGCTCGGGTGGCGGGATCGACTCAGTCGTGAGCCGTGAAGGGGCGTTCCTGGCCAACAACCTCTTCTTCGTCCTGTTCGCCTTCATCGTGCTCCTCGGCACCGTCTTCCCTCTCCTCTACGAGGCGCTCAACAGTGGTGCCCAGGTGTCGGTCGGCGCCCCGTACTTCAACCGGCTTGTCATCCCCGTCGGCCTCGGGCTGCTGTTCTTGATGGCCGTCGCTCCCGCTCTGCCGTGGCGCAAATCCTCGGCCGCCGTGATGAGGGGCCGCCTGGCCGTGCCCGCCAGTATCGGCGTGGCCGTAGTGGTGGGCTGCGTGCTTGCCGGCATCACCGGCATCGAGCCGCTGCTCGCCTTCGGGCTCGGCGCCTTCGCCGCCGCGTCAGCCGGTCGGGCCCTGGTGCTGTCGGTCCGGGGCGCCTGGCGTTCGGCCCGCCTGGCCGGTGTTTCGCCGGCCCGGGCGGCGCTGGCCGGGTGGCGCGGGCTGGTGGGCCGCGCCAATGGCGGGATGATCGTCCATATCGGCGTGGTCGTGCTCGCCGTAGGTCTCACGGCGGCCACCGCGTTCGGCCAGCGGGGCACAGTGGTGCTCGCCCACGGCCAGACCGGTAGGTTCGCCGGTCACACCGTCGAGTTCGTCGGCACCCGGGTCATCCGGACCCCTTCGCACGTCAGCCAGCAGGCCCTGCTCCGGGTCGATGGCGGGGCCGTATTCACGCCGGCCATCAGCCGGTTCGGGAGGGGTACCCAGCCCGTCGGCACCCCTGCGGTCGACTCGAGCATCACCTCCGACGTCTACCTGACCATCAACTCGATCCCCGACCACGGAGGGGCCTGGACCTTCGGCGTGGTCGTCCAACCCATGGTCATGTGGCTGTGGATCGGCGGGGCACTGATCGTGGTGGGGTCGATCCTGTCGGCCATCCCCGGCAAGCGTCGCCGTCCCACCGACCCGGTGTCGGCCCCGGTGGCGGGCGCCGCACCGCCCGTCGAGCCGCATGTCGAATCTGAACTTGAAGTGGTCCCGACAGCCTCCCGGCCGGCTCTACGCCTGCCTGTCGGGGCGGGGGAGGCCCCGTGACTGACGTCGCGGCTCCAGCGTTGGCACCGGCCTCCGGCGCGCCCTCGCAGCAGACCCGTCACACGGCCCGCTGGGTAGCGCTGACCGTCCTCGTGGTTGCCGCCGGACTGATCGCCGTGCTGGCGACGCGTCCACCCGCTGCCGTGGTCGAGGTGCAGAGCCCGTTGGTCGGCAAACCGGTTCCCGCCGTTGGCGGAACGACGGTCGACGGCTCGACTTTCGTTCTGCCTCGTCCATCGGGCAGCTTCGTAGTGGTCAACTTCTTCGCCAGCTGGTGTACGCCATGTCAGACCGAAGGGCCCGAGCTGGTGAAGTTCGCCTTCCAGCACAGCCAGTCGGGTGACGCTCGGATGGTCAGCGTGGTCTTCGACGACACCAGCTCGGTCGCCCGCTCGTACCAGGCGACCCTGGGTGCGACCTGGCCGACGCTGACCGATCCGGCAGGCGCCCTGGCTCTCAGCTTCGGGGTCCGGGCCCCTCCCTCGACCTTCCTGATCGCCCCTGACGGCCGGGTGGTGGCCTACATCGTGGCCCCGGTGACGGCTACCGACCTCAACCAGTTGATCGCTCGGGCCAAGACGGCAGGAGCATGAGGTCCCGGCAGTTTCCTCTGTGGACGCTGCTGGGGGTGGTCCTGGTGGTCGCCCTGCTGGTCGGTAATGGCGTCTTCTCGTCCACCCCTCCGACCAACGCCCAGCGGGCCGCCTCGGTAGAGGCGGTGATCCGGTGCCCGAGCTGTGAGGATCTGTCGGTCGGTGTATCGAGCGCGCCGACCGCCATCACGGTGCGGGCAACAGTGGCGCACCTGGTCGACCAGGGGAAGAGCGACCAGCAGATCAAGGACTACCTCGTCGCCCGCTACGGCTCGGCCATCGTCCTCGATCCGTCGACCAGTGGTTGGTCGGCCCTGGTCTGGGTGCTGCCCATCGCTGGCGGGCTTGCCGGTCTGGCTGCCCTTGTAGTGGTGCTGGTCCAACGGCGCCGGCGCGGGACCGGTGACCTCGACGCCGACGTGCGGGGTCGGGTGGTCGATCCTGTGGCCCTCGACGAGCGCCGGCAGTTCCTCACCAGTTCATTGGCCGACGCCGACGCCGAGTACCTGGCCGGCGACCTGGAGGATGGTGACTACCTGGTGCTGCGCCAGCGTGACCTGGTCCGCCTGGCCGCACTTGGACCAGCGACGGCCACTAGGCCAACCACCACGGCCGCCACGACTGCCGCCACGGCCATGAAGCCTGCGGTCACAACGGCCTCTGCTGCCGGCTCCACGGCCAAATGGACGGCCGAGGCCGTCGACGATGCGGCCGCCGGACCGGGATCCCCCGTAGCCGCAATGACGCAGACCGCTTCCCGTCGGCATGGCCGGAATCGGTGGTTCCTGATCGGGTCGATCGGCTGTTTCGTGGTCGCGCTGGCGATGGCCGTCCCCCTGTTCGCCCACTCCCGCCTGCCCGGCCAGACGGCCACCGGCTCGGTGAGCCTGAGTCCAAGTCAACAGATGGCGCGCTCGCTCGATCAGGCCGCCGCCGTCGAGAATCAAGGGCAGCTGGGTCAGGCCGCCCAGCTCTACCAGACCATCCTCACCTCCCATCCGGCCAACGAGGTAGCCCTCGCACAGCTTGGCTGGCTGGAGTACCGGATCGGGCGGCAGGGAGCCAGCACGTCGCTGATCAGCGACGCCCGCGTGAAACTGAATCAGGCCGCCACCTTGAACCCTGGTGACTACGCTGCTCACCTCTACCTGGGCACATTTATGCTCCAACAGGAGGCAAATGCCTCCGGTGCTGTTGACCAGTTCACCCTGTTCCTGGCGTCCAAGCCGCCGGTTGCCGTGGTGTCTCAGGCCGCTTCCGTCCTCCGCCAGGCCTATTCGACAGCCGGTAGACCGTTCCCTTCCAGTGTTCCGTCCGCCTGACCAAGCTGACCGGATTCGATTTCAAGTCTCCGTTGTCTGGCCATCGACATCAGGGCACGAGTACGACCTTGCCGATCACGGTGCGGTCGATGAGACCGGTCATCACGTCGGCGGCCTCGGCCAGCGGCCGCTTGGTGGGCACGGTCGGGTGGAGTCGACCGTCCGCCACCATCCCCATCAGTTCGTCGATCAGGGCCCGGTTGCCGAACGGGTCCTTGAACGTCCACCCGCCCCAATCGACACCGACCAATGTGCGGTTGTTGAGCAGCACCTGATTGATGGGGATCGAGGGGATGGGCCCGGACGCGAAGCCGATTACGCAGAACCGCCCGAGGTGGCGGGTGGCTCGCAGTGCCGGCTCAGCGTGCTGTCCGCCTACGGGATCGACCACTACGTCGACGCCGCCGCCGGACAGCTGGCGGGCCCGGGACTTAAGGTCCTCGGTCTCGTAGGCGATGGTGGCCTCGGCTCCCATGGCCTCGGCAGCCTCCAACTTCTCCGCCGTCGACGCGGCGGCGATGACGTGAGCGCCGAGTGCCGTGGCCACGTCGATGGCGGCCAGGCCGATGCCACCGCCGGCGCCCAGCACCAGCACCCACTCGCCCGGGGCCACCGTCGTCCTCCGGGTAAGCGTGAAGAGCATGGTGCAGTAGCTCTGGATGAGGGCAGCCGCCTGGGCCAGATCGATGGAGTCCGGCGCTGCCACCAGTGACAGGGCCGGGGCCACCACCTGGGTGGCGAACCCGCCGAATCCGCAGAAGACCAGCACCCGGTCGCCCACTGACCAACCCGTCACGCCCGGACCTACTGCGGCAATGGTTCCGGCCACCTCGCTGCCCGGGACGAACGGGGTGGGCGGCTTCAACTGATACCTGCCCTGGCAGATCAGGCCGTCGACGAAGTTCACCCCGGCGGCGGCCACGTCGATGACCACCATCCCCTCGGCCGGGTCGGGGGTGGGCCGGTCCTCCACTGCCAAGGTGTCGAGAGGACCCAGTTGGTTGCAGACGACGGCGCGCATGGAGGTCAACCTATCGGCGGCGTCGGTCGAATGGGAAGAACAGAGCCACGCCGGAATGTGCGTCGGGGGTGGGCCGGTGGCTGATCAGGAGCGCAAATCGCGCAAGCGGCTGACGACCCCGGCGAACGCATCGGCGAAGGCCTCGACGTCGGCTTCAGTGGTCGACCACCCGACCGACAGGCGCAACGACCGGTCGCCGTCCACGCCCATGGCCTCGAGCACAGGTGAGGGCTCGAGGGACTCCGACGAGCATGACGAACCGGAATGGACGGCCACATCGGCCTGGTCGAGACCGAGCAGCACCGGCTCGGCCTCCACGCCCTCGACCCCCAGGCACAGGATGTGGGGCACGCGCCGGTGAATGTCGCCGTAGGGAAGGACGCCGGCAACGGCCGTGCCTGCGTCCAGCAGTCGGTCGGTGTGTCGGCGGGCGCCAGTCGCCTCGACGTCGATCCGACCCGGCTCCCCCAAGGCTGCGGCCGCCGCGCCGAACCCTATGGCGCCGGCAACGTCCTCGAACCCAGCCCGGCGGCCTCGCTCCTGCTCGCCCCCGACCAGCAGTGATTCGATCCGCAGGCCGCGTTTCAGGATCAGTGCGCCCATGCCGGCCGGACCGCCCAATTTGTGGGACGACACCGACACCAGATCGGCACCGTCCCCCTCGGCGTCGAGGGGGACGTGCCCGGCTGCGGCCACAGCGTCCACGTGGACGGGAATACCGTGACGGCCACACACCTGGATCACGTCGTCGACGTTCTGGATGGTGCCGACTTCGTGGTTGGCCGACTGGCAGTGCACCAACGCCGGCCGGCGGCCGTGCTCCGATTGGCAGCGACCGATCGCTTCCTCGACGGCTTCCCCGGTGATACGCCCGACTCCATCGACGGCGATGTCGACGATTGTGCCCAGTCGGGCCGACGCGTCACGCACAGCCGAGTGCTCCACGGCGGCACAGGCCACTGGTGCGCCTCGGTCGTGGGTGAGAATGCCCCACACGGCCGAGTTGACCGCCTCGGTGGCGCCCGACGTCAAGATCACCTGGCGGGGCCGGACACCGAACAGGGCGGCCACCTGGTCACGAGCGTCTTCGAGGGCGGCCCGAACGATGCGGCCCTCGGTGTGAACCCGGCCGGGGTCGGCGGTCACGCCGAGAGCGTCCCACTCGGCCATGGCAGCCCGTGCTTCGGGGCGGAGCGGGGTAGTGGAGGCGTGGTCGAGGTAGTGGCGGGCCACGGGAGCCGGGTCAGACCACAGCGCTGCAGGCGTCGTCGCCCCGGGCTCGGGATGACGACAGGACCACCGGCACAGCACCCGGGTCATCGCCGCACAACCCGGCCAGCAGACCATTGACCATGCCTCGGTCGACGGCGCAAAGTACCGGGTACTGCGATGCCGCGTCGCCGAACGGACAGTTGTCGGCTACTACGGCGGTGGCTGTTCCCTGGTCCTCGGCATGGGCGGCGAACCCGTGGGCGGTCAGGGTGTCGGCGATGGCGTGCATGGCCGTCCGCAAGGACCGCTGGCCGTCCCCGGGTGACATCTGCCCGGCCAGCTGGCGGCCGTACTCTTCTCCCACCCGCTCGGCCATGCCCTCGGCGGCCTGCGGCCCGAGCATCTGAAGGGCTTCTTGGAGCAAAAGGACCAGCAGGTCGTCGCGGCGGGTGAGCAGGTCGAGGGTGGGATCTTGTCCGATGGCCCGGAACCGCTTGGAGGGCCGGCCCGCGCCGCCACCGTCGGCCCGCTCCATGGTGACGTCGACGTAGCCACCGGCGGCCAGACGCTCGAGATGGTGGCGGGCGACGTTCGGATGGAGGGAGAAACGGGACGCCACTTCGGTGGCGGTGGCGCCGGGATTCGCCCGCACGAACAGGTAGATCTCGCGGCGGGTGGGATCGCCGAACGCCGAGGTGACGGCGGTCACCGCCGCAGCGAACTGGGCGTCGGCGTCCGACGGGGCAAGGGCCATTTGGCTGTCCGGGTCGGGCTGCACGTCCCCTAGTCTACCTGTGACACCGATTTCCCCTCAGGAGAACCTCTATGTCCATCGACGAGTCCCAGCTCACAGCGGCGGTTGCCCATGTGGACGACCCCGAGCTGCGGCGCCCGCTGGGGGAGCTGGGCATGGTGGGCGGGGTCCGCTGTAAGCGCAAGAAGGCCACGGTCGAACTGCTCCTGCCGGTGGCCACCTACCCCCAGGTGGATGAGTTGGTCGACCGCGTCCGGGCCGCTGCCGCCCGCATCGACGGGGTTGACGAGGTCCTGGTCGACACCGCGGTGATGGACGAGGCGACCCGGGCCTACCTGCGGATGCTTCTGCGGGGTGATGCCGTCGACGGTGGGACGATGCACGCCGCCGACGATGGCCACGGGCACGATCACGATCAGGGTGGCGCCCTCGGCCACGAGGAGGGCCGGCCCAACAAGTTCATGGAGCCTCGGTCGAAGACCCGGGTGCTCGGCATCTCGTCGGGCAAGGGCGGGGTCGGCAAGTCCTCCGTGACCGTCAACCTGGCGGTGTCCTTGGCCCGGGCCGGCTACGACGTGGGCATTCTGGACGCCGATGTCTACGGCTTCTCGGTTCCCAAGATGTTGGGCATCACGTCCGACCCGATGATCATCGGCGATCTGGTCGTTCCGCCCTCGGCCAACGGCGTGCGGTGTCTGTCGATGGGCTTCTTCGTGGCCGATGACACGCCGGTGATCTGGCGCGGTCCGATGCTCCACAAGGCGCTCGAGCAGTTCCTGGTCGACGCCTACTGGGGTGAGCCCGATTTCCTGTTGATCGATATGCCCCCGGGCACCGGCGACGTCACCCTCTCACTCGGCCAATACCTGACGAAGACTGAGGTCTTTGTGGTCACCACCCCCCAGCCTGCCGCCCAGCGGGTAGCCCAGCGCTCGGCCTATGCAGCCCGCAAGCTGAAGTTGGCCGTGCGCGGCGTGATCGAGAACATGAGTTGGTTTACCGGCGATGACGGCACCCGCTACGAGCTGTTCGGAGCGGGTGGCGGCCAGCAGTTGTCCGACGATCTGGGCGTGCCGCTGCTGGGCAAGATCCCGCTGGTGCCGGCCCTCCGCCAGGGGGGTGACGACGGCGTTCCCGTGGTGATCGCCGATCCTGATGGCGAGGCAGCAGGCATCTTCGTCGAGCTTGCATCGACCATCGCCTCCCTCGGGCCCGCCCGCGTCTACCGCCGGGAGCTCACCGTCCGCTAGGTGCCCTGGCGGGAGTCCCCACCGGTCGATTGCGATGTCATGCTGGGGACATGAAGACGATCCTCAATATCGTTTGGTTGGTGCTGTGCGGATTCTGGCTGGCTGTCGGCTATACGGTGGCCGGGATCATCATGTGCGTGCTGGTTATCACCATTCCGTTCGGGATCGCCAGTTTCCGCTTGGCCGCCTTCACCCTGTGGCCGTTCGGTCGGACGCTCGTCCCGAAGCCCGATGCCGGCACCGGGTCGTTCATCGGGAACGTGCTGTGGTTTCTGCTGGCGGGACTCTGGATGGCTATCGCCCACGTCGTGACCGGCGTGCTGCTCTGCATCACCGTTATCGGCATCCCCTTGGGTATCGCCGACTTCAAGTTGGCGGCCGCGGCTCTCGCCCCGCTGGGTAAGGACATCGTGTCCACTGACGACCCGCGCGCCCTCTACGGCAGCTGACCTGAGGCGGTCAGGCACGCGCGGTTGGACGGGTAACTAGAACCTGCCTGCCACCCCGATGCCGGCAGGCAGGTTGTCCGGGTCCCAACCGAGGAGTGCCACCGCCTGGCTGAAGGCGAACCGATCGGTCATTCCGGCCACGTAGGCGACGGCGGCGTGCACCGCCCCCGGCTCGCTCCCGATCAGCCCGTCGGCGTCACGACCCGTGGTGGGGAGCAGGTGGGGCCGGTCGCCGAAATGCTCGACGAGCGCCTGCAGTACGTCGACCACGGCTGCGCCCTGTGCCACCGAGCTGGGCCGGAGGTAGATGCGCTCGTAGTTGCTGGCCCGGAAGGCGGCCAGCGCCTCGGCCTGGTCGTCGGCCATGCCCACCCGGCCGGTGCGGAGCGTGGTCCAGACCAGTGCGTCGATGAAGGTGCCGAGTTGGCGTCCTCGGCGGTCGCCGCACCGCTCTCGCACGATGGCCGGCAGGGCAGACGAAGTGACGATGCCGCTGCGTACGGCGTCCTCGAAGTCATGGCAGACGTAGGCGATCCGGTCGGCCCAGCTGACCACTTCGCCCTCCGGAGTGGAGGGTGCCGGTCGCGACCACGAATGGTTCCGGATGCCGTCGAGCGTCTCCTCGCACAGGTTGAGGGAGGAGAGCGACACGTCCGCACCCCACGGTGCATGGTCGAAGCCCCCGGCCACGTAGGGGGAGAGGGCGTCCTCGCTGGCATGACCGCCCGGGCCGTGGCCGCAGTCGTGGCCGAGGGCGATGGCCTCAGTGAGGGCCACGTTCAACCGACAGGCCCGGGCAATGCCGGCGGCCACCTGGGCGACCTCGAGTGCGTGGGTCAGCCGGGTCCGCTGGTGGTCATCCGGGAATACGAAGACCTGGGTCTTGCCGGCCAGGCGGCGGAACGAGGGCGCATGGAGGATTCTGTCGCGGTCCCGCTCGAAACAGGTCCGCCAAGGGTCGGGCTCTTCAGGCCGACCTCGGTGGCCCGGACCATCGGCATGGGTTGCCCCAGGGGCCAGCTGGGACTGTTCGAGCTCTTCGCGGGCCACCCGGTCAAAGCCGGGAGCAGACAGGTCGGCGCCGGTGGCGGCGTGGCTGTCAGCGTGGGCGAAGGTGATGCCCTCGGCGCCGTGGCCGGCCATGGTGGCCGCCCACCGGCGGTTGCGCTCGGTTACGCCAGGTTGGTTCTTCCCTCCGGCGGTGGATGTCTCGCCGTCCATCTCGCCAGTGTGCACCATCGGTGTGACCTCGAGTGCGCGGCCGGCGCGTTCTGATGGAGGAGCTTGGATGAAGGGGCCGGATGAAGGGGCCAAAGGGGATAGGGGCCGGGAAACGGGGACCCGCAGAAGGGGGCTGAGGCATGGCTCCGGGGATGACCATGGGCCGAAGGGTTGTATCGTCGTGTTCACCAGGTGGTCCCACCGACCACCTGGCTGAGAGGAGCGTGGCTGGTGGACGTGCGTATCGGGATCGTGCAGTCGATGAAGGAGCTCGACATCGAGCTGCCGGACGACGCTGACCGAAACAAGGTCCTGGCCGACATCGAGGAGGCGATGGGTGAAGAGAGTCGGATTCTCTGGCTCACCGATCGCAAGGGCCGCCAGGTCGGGGTGCCGGTGGGCAAGGTCGCCTACATCGAGTTGGACCCCCCTGTTCCCAGCCGTCAGGTCGGATTCGGGATTTCCTGATCCGACGCCGCACGACCGCACCGCTGTGGTCTTCGGCCACCGGGAGGCCCGGTGGCCTCTGACGCCATGACGCCGTTGCTGGACCGCAAGCTGGTCTTCGTGACCGGCAAGGGTGGCACCGGCAAGACGACGGTCGCCTCGGCGCTGGCCTTCCTGGCCGCCAGCCAGGGCAAGAAAGTGCTGATCTGCGAGGGCGACGGCAAAGGGGAACTGGCCGGCTACTACGAAGCTCCGCCCACTGCGTTCAAGGAGAAGGAGGTCCAACCCGGACTCTTCGCCATGAAAATGGACACTGAGTCATCGATGCGGGAGTACCTGAAGCTCCAGCTGCACATCCCGATCGTCGGTCGGATCGGCCCGGTGGCCAAAGCCTTCGACTTCCTGGCCACTGCCGCCCCAGGGGTTCGCGAAATTCTCACCGTGGGCAAGCTCTGCTTCGAGGTCCGTGAAGCCAAATGGGACATGGTCATCGTCGACGCCCCGTCCACCGGCCACATCATCGGGCAGCTCGCAGCCCCCCAGGCTGTCAATGGGCTGGTAAAGGTCGGCCTCATCCGGACGCAGACCGACTGGATGCTCGAGATGCTGTCCGACCCGACAATCACCGGACTGATGGCCGTCTGCACGCCCGAGGAGATGCCCGTCAACGAGACGATCGAGCTGGCCGAACGGGTTCGTCTGGAGACGACCGTCGAACTGGCTGCCGTCGTGGTCAACCGGGTCCTTCCTGAGCTGTTCGGCCGCAATGAGGAAGCGGTGTTCGACGCACTCACCGCTCCGGGCCCGTTGGCCGCACTTGATGGACTCGTGGACGGAGACGCAGGCCCGGTACTGGAAGCGGCCCGACTGGCTGTCACCATGCGCCGGACCCGGTCCACCCACCTCGAACGCCTGCGCCAGGGCATCGATCCGACCGTGCCGCTCCTCTACCTCCCCTACCTGTTCGCTCGATCCCATGGGTTGCGCACCACCAAGCAGGTGGCCGGCTCGCTGGGCGAGGAGCTGGGATTCTGATGGCCGCCCGTGGCCCTCGTTCGACCAAGGCCAAGCTTCCCGCCGACGTGGCCGCGCCGACCATGGACAGCCTGCTCGCCACCAAGGAGATCGTGGTGACCTGTGGCCCTGGCGGGGTGGGGAAGACCACCACGGCCGCAGCCTCAGCCCTGATGGCGGCCATCAATCACGGCTCCAAGGTGCTGGTGCTGACCGTCGACCCGGCCAAGCGTCTGGCCAATGCCCTGGGGCTCGACGGCATCGGCAATACCGAGCACCGGGTGCCCGACAGTGCGTTCCTGGCTGCCGGCGTAAAGCCCCGGGGCGAGCTGTGGGCGGCCATGCTCGATACCAAGGAGTCGTGGGACTCCTTGATCCGCCAGCACGCACCGGACAAGCAGACCCGCGACGAGATTCTGGCCAACCCGCTCTACCAGAACATTGCCGGGCGCTTCGTCCAGAGCCACGACTACATCGCCATGGAACGGCTCTACGAGATCCACTCGGCGGGCGAGTACGACCTGATCGTGGTGGACACGCCGCCCTCCCGGAACGCCCTCGACTTCCTGGACGCTCCCGAGCGGCTGGCCGACTTCTTCTCGTCGCGGCTGTTGCGATGGCTGATTGTGCCCTACCGGTCGAAGCTCATCAACGTGGCCACCAAACCCTTCTACCAGATCTCTGACCGGATCCTCGGTACGGAGTTCATGGGGGACATCTCCGAGTTCTTCATCCTCTTCCAGACCATGTACGACGGGTTCGTGGAGCGGTCGCAAGCTGTCGGGCGGCTGCTGTCCGACCGCCGAACGACGTTTGTGGTGGTCTCCACCCTGGAAGCGACCCCGTTGCGGGAGGCCGAGTTCTTTGCCGAACAATTGACGGAGCGCAGGTTGCATCTCGGTGCCATCGTGCTCAACAAGGTCCTGCCCGACTACCTCAAGGGTCGGGCCGGCACCAACATCGCCGAGGTCATGAAAGACCGAGCCGAAGATCTGGCCGCCGAGCTCTCGCCCGGTCTCGCCAAAGCCGGCAAAGGGCTGGGCGACCCGGCCCAGATCGCCCGGGTGTTGACCGAGGTGGCCGACAGCTATCTCAACTTCCAGGTGGTCGCCCTGCGCGAGATGGAGGAGCGCGCCTCGCTGGCCGTGGCTCCCGAGGTGCTGGCCACTGTTCCCTTCTTCGACACTGACATCTACGACCTGTCGGGCCTGCTGCGACTCGGCGAGCAGATCTGGACCTAGCCGTGCCGGCCTGAAGTCGCTGACGGCGCCCCTTCCCGGTGGGCCGTACGATGCGGGAGTGACCGATATCGTCGACCCGGTACTCGAGGCATATGCCAGCGAACACTCCTCCGCACCACCGGCCCATCTCGAGGCCCTGGCCGCCGAGCTGATGGAGACCCTCGACTACCCCCACATGATGGTTGGCCGCCTCGAGGGCCGCTACCTCGAGATGCTCGTCTTCGCCCTGTCGGCCACCTCGGTGCTCGAGGTCGGCACGTTCGGCGGCTATTCGGCGCTTGCTATGGCCGCCGGCCTGGCCCCAGGCGGCCGGATCACCTCGTGCGAACTGTCGCCGGTGCACGCTGCCTTCGCCCGCCGCCACATCGAGAGGAGCCCGTATGCGGCCTGCGTCGAAGTAATCGAGGGCCCGGCCATCCAGACCATCGCCACACTGCCCGGCCCGTTCGATCTGGTCTTCCTCGACGCCGACAAATCCGGGTACCGTGCGTACTACGAAGCAGTGCTACCGAAGCTGGCGCCTCGGGGCATCATCGCCGCTGACAACACCTTGTGGTCGGGGCGGATCCTCGATCCGTCCGACACCACGGAGGACACCTTGGCGCTGCGGGAGTTCAACGACTTCGTGGTTTCCGATCCTCGGGTCGTCGTCGTCCAGACCACCGTCCGGGACGGGGTCACCCTCATTCGCCGGGCCGACTGATCCCGCTCGCCAGCCACGAGACCACCCCCTCCGCCCTCCGCCCATGCGGGGGGCACCGAAAGGACCGACCACCAGCGTGCTGGACTACCACCTTCACCTCTGGCCCCACAGCCAGAGCGATGCCCAGACGACGGTCGACCAGGTGGCCGCCTACTGCGAGCGGGCGGCGGCCCAAGGGGTCACCGAAATCGCCGTCACCGAGCACCTCTTCCGGTTCACTCAAGCCAAGGACCGCCTGGGCGGCTTCTGGAACGACCTGCCGGGTGACGAACTACGACCCGGCATGGCCGCCTACTGGGACCATCACGCCCGGGTCGACCTCGACGACTACGTCGAGGTGGTGCAGGTCGTCAAGGCTGCCGGCCTCCCCGTGGTGCTCGGCCTCGAGGTCGACTACTACCAGGACCGGATGGACGACGTGGCCGATCTGCTGGCCGGCTACCCGTTCGACGTCCTGCTCGGCTCGGTGCACTGGCTGGGGACCTGGCGGTTCGACGTGTTGAGCGACCCCCAGGTAGCAGCCGAGTGGAACCACCGAGACATCGACGCCGTGTGGGAGGAGTACACCCGGGCCATGGAGGAGCTTGCTGCCTCCGGGGTGTGCGATGTATTCGCCCATCCGGACCTGGTCAAGATCGCCGGTCACGTACCGGGGGTGCCCGACGAGTTCTACGACCGGATCACCGAGGCCGCCGTTGCCTCTGGTATGGCCGCGGAGGTCTCGTCGGCCGGGTGGCGCAAGCCAGTAGGGGAGGAGTACCCGTCGCCGCCACTGCTGAAGCGCTTCGTGGACCGTGGTGTACCGCTGACCACGGCCTCCGATGCCCACACCCTGCCCGACGTGGCCGAACGGGCCGACGACCTGCGGCTCTTGCTGAACCGGGCCGGAGTGGACATGCTCAGGGGCTTCCGAGACCGCAAGCCCCACGATATTCCTGTGTCGGCGCTCAGGGCCGACCATCGGTCGGTTGACGGTCTGTCGGCCGACCGTCGGTCGGTTGACGGGCCCACCGGGACGGGAGCCTGAACGGTGGCAACGCCGGCAGAGCTCGCATTCGAGCGCACGAACCTGGACGAGGACCAGCTCGCCCACCTCCAGCGCCTCCTCGGTACCTGGGGAATCCTGGCCGACCTCTCCTTTTCTGACCTGGTGTTGATGGCGCCCATGGCGCCCGAGCCCACCGATCCACGCGCCAGCGGTCTGGAGCTCGTCATTCTGGGGCAGATGCGGCCGTCCAACAGCTCGACAGTGGTCGAGCACGACCTCGTGGGTCAGACGGTCGATGGTGATATCTGGCCGCTCGTCGTGCTCGCCTTCGAGTCGGGCGAGTCGTCACGAGGCGAGATGGTGCTCGAGCCCGGGGGTGAGCCGGTCCGACTCCACTGCATCCCGGTGCGCTGCCAGGGCGAGATCGTCGCCGTGCTGGCCCGGATGTCGGCCGGGGCTGGAAGGCGACCTGGTCATCTCGAGCGCACCTACCGCGACGTCTTCAATCGTTTCGCCGTCATGTTGTCGGAGGGGTCCTTCCCGTTCCCGAGCGAGGAGGTGGCGACCGAGGAAGCCCCCCGAGTCGGCGACGGCGTGGTTCTCGTCGACGAAGAAGGGCGCGTCCGCTACGCCTCGCCCAACGCCACCAACGCCCTCCACCGTATGGGCATGTACTCGCAGATCGAGGGGCGCCGCCTCACCGACCTCGGCATTGAGGAGTCGGCCATCGAGTGGGCGTTGGCCTCTGCTTTGCCGGTGGTTGAAGAGGTAGAACGCCGCCCTGACGTCACCGTCCTGCTTCACTGCATCCCACTCATCCAGACCCAGGACGTGACTGGCTGCATCGTCTTGCTGCGCGATGTCACCGATGTCCGTCGCCTGGATCGTCTGCTGCTGTCCAAGGACGCGGCGATCCGCGAAGTGCACCACCGGGTCAAGAACAACCTTCAGACCATTTCGGCCCTGCTGCGCCTGCAGGCCCGGCGACTTCCGCCGGGCGGCGGACGGGTGGCGCTGTTCGAGGCCGAGCGTCGGGTGCGTTCGATCGCCATTGTCCATGAGATCCTCTCCCGTGAGCCGGGCGACCAGGTGCCCTTCGGCGAGATTGTCACGTCACTGATCCAGATGGCCAAGGATTCGGTCGTCTCCCGTCACCTGACTTTCGAGGTCAACGGAGGTCTGGGTGAGGTGCCGGCGGATGTAGCTACCCCGTTGGCCGTGGTCCTGGCTGAACTGGTGCAGAACGCCATCGAGCACGCGTTCCTCGACTTCGAGGCCGAGGCAGACGGTGAGCTATCTGACGAGATCGGGCCTATGACCGGCACCATCCGGGTGGATCTGTCGGCCGAAAACAGTGTGCTGCGGGTCGAGGTGCTCGACGACGGATCTGGCCTGCCCGACGGGTTTGACATCGATGACACCCAGAGCCTGGGCCTGTCGATCGTGCGCGACCTGGTGCGCAGTCAGCTCGAAGGGACGATCGTCATGCTCAACCGGGCTGCGACCGGTGACGGCGAGCGCGGCACGTTGGTGGTCATCGAGCTACCGGTACGAGATCCTTTGCCGATCGGTCTGTAACCGGGCTTCCACCAGTCGAGATATCGCCGTACGTCCCCTCATGCGGCCGATCTGCACTGCGAGACATCTGGTTGTTGCGGGGGGAGAGCGAAAGGCTGGAACGCTGTCCGGACCGGTGATTCAGGAGGCCCGACGTCGGGCAGCCAGCCAGGCTTTGCGGAGCTTCCTGCGCTCTTCTTCGGAGGTGGCGCCCCAAACGCCTGACTCCTGATTGGTGGCCAAGGCGAAGTCGAGGCACGTTTCCTGGACTTCGCAACTGCGGCAGACCCGCTTTGCGGACTCGATCTGGTCGACCGCGGGCCCCGTGGTGCCGATGGGGAAGAACAGATCGGGCTCGGTGCTCCGGCAGGCAGCGAACTGCCTCCAGTCACCTTGGTCCCACTCGACCGTGCGATTCCACATAAGGGCCACGCTGATTCCTCCACTCATCAGTAAAAAATACCCTTTTGTGATTTGTTTCACATAGCTCGGCGCTGAAGATGTCACCGGCCGTTCAGGGTTCCTTCACTAGAATATCCAGCGGTACCCACCGTTGCAAGCAGTTTTGTGGCTTCCACGTGGGATTTGACACAGTTGTTCCGATGTCGCGTCATGTGTTGAGGAGCGTACGCAGCGTGACTATACCGACGGCAGTGCAGGCCCACAGGGGGAGTCCGGACCCCGCGTCAGGAATTCAGGAGAACACCCTCGAAGCGTTCGACCGGGCGCGGGCTCTTGGTGCCGACGGAGTGGAGCTGGACGTTCGCCTCACGGCCGACGGTGGCCTGGTCGTCCACCACGACCCGGCGGTCGCAGGAGTGGGCACCATCTGCGAGCTGGCCACCGCCCAGCTTCCGGCTTACGTCCCCCTTTTGGCCGATGCGCTTGAGGCATGCGCCGGGATGGTGGTGAACATCGAGATCAAGAACCAACCCCATGAGCCGGGGTTCGACCCCACCGACCGGGTGGCCAGCGATGAGGTTACCCTGGTGACGTCGATGGGACGGACAGGGTCGGTAGTGGTCTCGTCGTTCTGGTCGGGCTCCCTGTCTACCGTGCGTTCAGCCGGCTCAACCGTGCCCACCGGACTACTGGTTGTCTCCTCGTTCGACCCGATGGCCAGCATCGCTGCCGCCGCCGACTTGGGTTGCACTGCCGTACACCTGCCCGTAGGCCTGGTCGACAGGGCCACCGTCTCTACGGCCCGTGCCGCCGGACTTGCCGTGGCCGCTTGGACGGTGGCCGATGAGGACACGTTGGCTTCGATGCTGCAGGCGGGAGTGGACACGGTCATCACCGACGACGTGGCCACTGCCCGACGGGCCATCGACGGCCGTCCGCCTCGTCTCGGACCCGTCCGCCAGCCTCGCTGATCCATCGGGAGAGGACCCTCTGACCTGGGCCGCGACGCCGATTGGTCGACAGGGTCGGTTTTCGTCAACAATGCATGCCCATGAACGTCGTTGTATGCGTAAAGCAGATTCCTGATCCTGCCGCTCCGCCGGCACTCGATCCGGGGTCGAAGAACCTTGTTCGTGACGGGAAGCTGATCCTGGACGATTCCGACGCCTACGGGGTCGAGATGGCCCTGCAACTGGTCGATGCCGCCGGAGAGGGTGAAGTGACCCTGGTCTCGATGGCCCCCAACGGCGAGGTGTCAGGCCTGCGCACGGCGCTTGCTATGGGCGCCGCCAAAGCCATTCTGATCAGCGACCCGGTCCTGGCCGGATCTGACGCGCTCGGCACCGCCAAAGTCTTGGCCGCTGCCATCAAGCGGGCGGAGCCCGACCTGATCCTGGCCGCCACCGAGTCGTCAGACGGCTACACCGGCACCACCCCGGTCCAGATCGCCGAGCTCCTCGGCTTTCCCTCGGTCACCTTCGCCAAGAAGGTCGAGGTGACCGGCAACTCGGTCAAGGTCGAGCGTCAGACCGAGGCCGGCTACGACGAGGTCGAATGCCCGCTGCCCGCCGTGGTCACCGTCACTGCCGGTGTAGTCGAGCCCCGTTACCCTTCCTTCAAGGGGATCATGGCCGCCAAGTCAAAGCCGGTCGAGAACCTGACCGTCGCCGACCTCGGGCTCGATGCCGGACAGGTCGGGGTCCCAGGTGCCCGTCAGGAGATCACCGATGTCGCCCCGGCCGATGCCCGGGCGGCAGGTGAGGTCGTCGTCGACGAGGGAGAAGGCCACCTGCGGGTGATCGAATTCCTCGAGCAGCTCAAGGTCATCTAGGGCCGGGTACAGGAGAATACGAACATGTCCATCGCCAAGATCTGGGTCGTCGCCGAAGTCGTCGACGGCGCCCCCACCACCACATCCCTCGAGCTAGTCAGCCGCGCCCGTATGTTGGCCGACACAGTTGAGGCCGTCGTCTGGGACGATGGCGCCACTGTTGCCGGAACACTCGGCGAGTTCGGTGCCACGGCCGTCCACGACGTCGGCGACCTCGGTGGAGCCCTGCCCGGCGCCCCGGTTGCCGCGGCCATTGCCGCCGCCGTTTCGGCTGGCAACGGCCCCGATGCCGTCATGCTGCCTGCCAGCTACGACGGTCGCGACATCGCCGGCCGCCTGTCGGTCAAGCTCGACCGTCCGGTCCTGACCAACGTCGTTGACTTGACCGAGGTCGAGGGCGGGCTCGTGAGCCAGCACGCCATCTTCGGTGGCGCCGAGATTCTTTCGGCCAAGTTCACCGCCGAAGGACCCGGGATCTTCGTTATCCGGGCCAAGTCGTTCGCAGCCGAGGCGTCGGGCGGTGCTGCCGCCGCCGTGATTGCAGCTCCCGCCCCCGACACCGGCGCGTCGAACGCAGCCCGCATCGTGGCCCGCCACGTCGAGGAGCGCACCGGCCCGAAATTGGACGAGGCCGATGTGGTCGTGTCCGGCGGTCGCGGCTTGGGCGACAAGGAGCAGTACGTGCTCATCGAGCAGTTGGCCGGCCTTCTGCACGGCGCCGCCGGCGCCAGCCGCGCCATCGTCGATGCGGGCTGGGTGCCCTACTCCCACCAGGTCGGCCAGACAGGGAAGACAGTGAAGCCGACCATCTACCTGGCCTGCGGGATCTCAGGTGCCACCCAGCACATGGTGGGCATGAAGAACTCGAAGAACATCGTCGCTATCAACAAGGACCAGGACGCACCGATCTTCCAGGTGGCCGACCTCGGTATCGTCGGCGACGTGCACAAGATCATGCCGAAGCTGATTGAAGCCCTTCAGGCCCGGGGCTGAGCCACCTTTGACACCCCTGACCGGGGGGCGCAAGCTATCTGCGACGTGCTGAAACGAGCTGCGGCCCCGGTCGCAGCTCGTCAGGCAGTAGGCCTCAGACGCAGGGCCGGGTCGGCCAAAGGGCGGGCGCTGGCCCGGAGTGTCGCCCCGACCCGATAGTCGGCCGAGGTCATCACCGGGGGCGGAGGGTGCACCGGGTAATGTCCGCTGCAGGTCGCCGCCCGGCGGCTCCGGCGCCCATCCCCTGTCCGAACGACGGTCACGTGCTCTTTCCCACCATCGACTTCGCCATCTTCTTCGCCGTGGTCTTCGCGGTGCAGTGGCTGCTCGTCCCCCATGCAGGGGCGTGGAAGGCCTTCATGGTGGTTGCCAGTTATGTGTTCTACGCATGGTGGGACTGGCGCTTCATCTTCCTTCTGGCGGCCAGTACCGGCATCGCCTACGGCGGGGGACGCCTCGTCCAACCGGCAACCGGCAACCGGCGGAAGGCGACACTGTGGGCCACCCTCGCACTCCTGCTCGGTCTGCTCGGTTGGTTCAAGTATTTCGGGTTCCTGGCCGTCAACATCGACAACGTCACCCATGCCTTCGGTCTCGGTCGCCCGCTGCCCCTGGTGGCGGTCACCCTGCCCGTCGGCATCTCGTTCTTCACCTTCATGGCCATCAGCTATGTGGTGGATATCTATCGGGGGGTTCTGCGTCCGGCCCGAGGGATCGACGTGACGGTCTACCTCGCCTTCTTCCCTCACCTGATCGCCGGCCCCATCGTTAGGGGTACCGAGCTGCTACCCCAGATCCGCTCGATGCGGGACCCCGACGACGTCCACTACGTGGAGGCCTTCTGGCTGATCTCCGCCGGCCTGGCCAAGAAGGTGGTTCTCTCCTCCTACCTGGCGGCCCACGTCGTCGACCCAGTATTCGCCAATCCTCACCAGCATTCGGCCCTTGAGGTGCTGTTCGCCATCTGGGGGTATGCCGTCCAGATCTACGCCGACTTCAGCGGCTACACCGACATCGCCATCGGCCTCGCCCTGCTGATGGGCTTCCGGTTCCCGGTCAACTTCAAGCGCCCCTATACGGCGATTGACCTCCAGGACTTCTGGCGGCGGTGGCACATCACCTTGTCGTTCTGGCTCCGTGACTACCTCTACATCCCGCTCGGCGGCAACCGGGGTTCCGAATGGCGCATCTCGGTCAATATTCTTGTCACCATGCTGCTGGGCGGCCTGTGGCATGGAGCATCGTGGACATTCGTCCTGTGGGGCGCCTATCACGGGGTCGGCCAGATCATCGGGCGTCAGCGGCGGGCCGTCCGGGTAGCCAGCGGCTTGCCGGCCGAGCCCACGGGACGGAACCGGGTGGCATGGGCGCGGTTCGTCACATTCCAGGTGGTCTGCCTCGGGTGGCTGTTCTTCCGAGCCGACACGGTGGGCACTGCGTTCGCCATGCTCAGCCGGTTGGTCGTCGGCTGGGGCTCGTCGCCGCTCGTCACGCCTCTGGCCCTGACGGCCATTGCCGTCGGCATCGCCAGCCAGTACCTCCCCGACGCCTGGCTGACTCGGGGCCTCAATGTCTTCAGCGACCGCCGCCCGGTGGTTCAAGGCGGCATACTGGGCTTGGTGCTGCTGGCCATCACTACCCTCGGTCCTCAAGGCGTGGCTCCGTTCATCTACTACCGGTTCTGACGTTGCCGACGACTCCGCCTCCGACCGCATCCGACCCCGACAGGGGCGTGGCTCCCTACGATTGGTCCGACCCCGTCCCCTACTCCGAGGACTACCGCCCACCGGCCAGAGACGGTGACTCCCGCTATGGCGATGCCCGACACGGCCATGCCGGCCAGGGCGATTTCGGCCACCACGCCTTCTGGGAGCGCCTGCCCTTCCCCGGGGTCCAGTGGCAGCGGGTGCTGGTCATTGGCATCGTCTGCTTCGGTCTGTGGATCCTGCTGGATGCCCCGAGCCTCCAGCACTCAGCCCAGGTCTCTCCTCTCGGGTCCCGACGCACGGTTTCGCTCGACGTGGTTGGTCCCATAGCAGCATTGAGTCGCACCCTCGGGTTGTCGTCCATAGTCGGGTCGGCCGATCGGGCACTCGGTCGGACTCCGGGCGGTGGACCCACCCTGGCCGTGCCGACCCGCAGGCCGAAGCCGAAGCCGACGTCGATTCCGGTCATCGGCATCACCTCACCGACTTCCACCACCCTGCCACCGCTCGACTACCACCCGACTCCGGCTAAGCCCCTCAAGGTCCTGATCGTCGGTGACTCGGTGGGGCTCGATTTGGGTCAACCGCTCGTCAACACGCTCGCCTCCTACGGTGACGCCACCGTCTACCTCGATGGCCGCATCGATACCGGGCTCAGCCGGCCCGACTACTTCAACTGGCCGGCCGAGCTCCAGGTCGACCTCACCAACCAACAGCCCAATCTGGTGGTGATGATGATCGGGGCCAACGACCCGCAGGGCCTGGTGACTCCCGACGGCAGTTTGCGCTTCGGCCAGGCCGGGTGGGACGCTGCGTACTCGGCTCGGGTAGCCGCGTTCATCGCCGAAGCGAACGGTGTGGGGGCCCACGTGCTGTGGGTGGGGATGCCCCCCATGCAAGACCCAGGCCTAGATGCCGCCCTCGTGCACCTCAATGATCTGGTCCAGATCCAGGTGACACAAGTCAAGGACCACGGAGCCAGCTATCTGGCGTCGACTCCGTCCCTCGGAGACAAGAAGGGTGCGTATGCAGCCTTCCTCCCGGACATTTCGGGCGCTGAGGTCAACGTGCGCACACCGGACGGCATCCACTTGACTCCTGGCGGCGGCGCCCGCCTGGCGGCCGCCGTGGCCGGGGCCGTGCAGTCCCAGTTGCATGTGCACCTGGGACCCGGCCCCACGGCGGCGGTCCCTCGCACCTGAACTGATCCGTCAGATTCTGAACGTTCAGACGAGGGGCCACGGATAGGGAGGTCGGTCGCCTTCCGGCTCCGGTAAGGCCCCGGCGGCGACCAACCGGGCCGCCCGGTCCACCATCGCCTCCGCCTCTCGTTCCGATAGCAATTCACTGAGTTCGCCAGGTGGCCCCTGAGCGACCAGCCGATCGAGATCATTGATGATCCGGGTCGGCAATTCCTCGCCGGCAAAGTCCCAGATCACGGTGCGCAATTTGTTCAGGACATGGAAGCAGAGGCCGTGGTCGATGCCCCACAGGCGTTCGTCGGCCGCTACCAGGACGTGTCCGCTCTTGCGGTCAGCGTTGTTGGCCACCACGTCGAAGGCGCAGAAAGCGAGCAGTTCGGCCTCCCTTCCGCCGTCCTCGAACAGCGTGAAGTAGTGACGCTCGTAGTCCGAGTCGATGAACAGCTGGACCGAGCCGGCCCCGAAGGGTGCGTCTTCGCGCACCACGGTCGGTGGTACCAGCCCCCAACCCAGGGCTTCGGACAGGCGGTATGCAGCGACCTCGCGGCGATAGAGCCCATCGGGAAAGTCCCAGAGCGACTGCTCACCTTGGTGGGGCTTGTAGACGGCCTGAACCAGGCCGCGTCCGTCATCCTGTCCGTCATCCTGTCCGTTGTCCGTGCCCTCCAAACTGACCAGAAAGGTGAGATTGGAGCTCCAGGGAAGCCGGCCCTCGACGATCAGTTCACGGGTGGCCAGGAGGCCGGCGGCCTCCTCGAGCGTCGGTCCCGCCTCGGGCCGCCACCCGCTCACACGGCCGGTGGACGGTGGCCGTTGGTTCGCGGGCATTCGTGTCCTGAAGGGTCGAGCGGGGATCCGCACAAGGGGCAGGGCGGTCGTCCGGCTTGGACGAGTCGGGTGGACTGGATCGAGAAGGCCGCGGCCTGCTCGCGGGTGACGGTCACTCGGGCGATAGCGCCCACCTCCCCCTCGGGCACCAGTTCTTCGATGACCAGCACCACCCGGTCTTCGGCCGTGTCGAAGGAGACCCCGATGGTCCCCACGGCCCACGCCGGGTCGGTCGGTTCCTCGAGCGCCTGGTCATCGGGCAGGTGGCCAGGCCGTTGCTGGTCCTTGATCATCTGGGCCAACGTCTCGGCCATGGCCGCCACCTGCAGTTTTTCCATCTTCAGGGTCAAGAGGGTCGTGCCGCTGCGCACTTGGAGCAAGAACAGTCGACCCCCCACGGGGCCGACTGTGCCGACGCAGAGGCGCTCGGCTGACAAGTCGTAGGCCTCGGTCACCGGTGGTCACTCCTTGCGGTCGGGCCGCTCATGCGATGGTAAGCGCCTGCAACGAGGCGGTCGAGTTGACGGTCAGCACGAACGGGCCGCCTCCCGTGTAGGCGATAGCCGAAACCGAGCAAGGGGCCACAGTGAGGCGCTGGAACAGGTCGAGCGGGGTGCCGGCGGCCTGAGCCACGACCGCCTTGATCGGGTCGGCATGGGACACAGCCACCACGGTCTGGCCCGGATGGAGGGCAGCTAGGCGGGACAGCGCGGACACCATGCGGGTCTGCATCTCAAGGAATGACTCGCCTCCTGGGAAGCGGAACCCGCTCGGGTAGCGCTGGACCGTCGCCCACTCCGGCTTCTTGGCCAGGTCGGCGAGCCTGGCTCCAGTCCACTCGCCGAAGTCGCACTCGAGGAGGCCGCGGTCTGAACGCACGCGGAGCCCGAGGGCCTTGGCGATGGGACGCGCCGTTTCCCTGGTTCGCTCGAGAGGCGATGCATATACGGCCGTCGGGCCGCTCCGCTTCCCCTGGGCCAAGGCGGCGATGCGCCCAGCCACCTCGTCGGCTTGGGCCTGCCCTTCGTCGGAAAGATGGAGTCCCTTGGCCCGACCGGGCAGCACCTGTCCGGTCGTCGGCGTCCTTCCGTGGCGGACGAGCAGGACGACGGTGGGTCGTTCAGAGGGTTTGGGTCGGCTGGCCACGCCCGCTCACCGTACTCGGTTCGAAGACATCCCCGACCGGCTGGCTTGCCGCTCCCGGGTCAACTTGGGGGCCGACTACTGGCTCGGCTACCGGCCACTCGGGACCGGGCAGGAGGGAGCCGTGGTCACGGTCCACCTTCGACAGGCTGGACGGCCACCAGTTCCACCGACCGAGCAGGACGGCAACTGACGGGACGAGCAGGGTCCGGACGAAGAACGTGTCGAGAAGGATCCCGGCGGCCAGGCCGACCCCGATCTCGACGACCTGGGTATCGCCCGTGAAGGTGAGTACGGCAAAGGTGCCGGCCAGGATGAGGCCGGCCGACGTCACCGTGGTGCCCGTCGCCTCGACGGCGTGGCCGACCGCCACCTTGATCGGGGCGAAGTGGGCCTCCTCGCGGATCCTGGTCATGACCAGGATGTTGTAGTCCTGGCCCAGGGCCATGATGAAGATGAACATGAAGAAGGGCAGGACGAAGTTGATCCCGTCCTGCCCTCCGATGACTACGAACACCAGTACGGCGAAGCCGAGCGAAGCCAGATAGGAGAGGGCCACGCTTGCCACCAGATAGAGAGGGGCGATGAGGCTGCGGAGCACGAGGGCAAGCAGCAGCCCCAGGACCAGCATCACGATGGGGATGATCCGAAGCAGGTCGTGCATGGACAGGCTCCCGATATCGGCGGCCAGGGCTGCAAAGCCGTCCACGCCGGATGACGTGGCCCCGACCGAGTGGGCAACTGCGGCTACGGCGTTCCGAACGTCGGGAATTGCTGCAGCTGCCGCAGTACTCGTCGATGGTCCGGCGGCCAGAGAAGTCGGGAACAGGAGGGTCCGGCCGTCAGGGCTGATGAACTGAGCCGAGCCCCGGTAGGCGGTGTAGGCAGCGAGGGGACCGGTGTAGCCGGCCGGTGGCACCACCGGTAGGCCTTCGGCAGGCCCGGCGGCGGCCAGCTGTCGGTGGGCGCTGGCCAGGTCGGACGGTGTGACCGCTGTGCTGTTGGCATCGAGGACCGAGGTGACCGACGAGAACTGCCCCGATGTTCGAAGGCCGTGGGCTGCGGTGGCGAGGGCCTCGGGCTGATCCCACACTGGTGCCGGTAGGGCGAACAGCACATCCGTAGGGTCGGAGACGGCTGCAGGAAAGTGGGCCGAAAGGAGCGCTTGGCCCCGGGCCGAGTCGGACGCCAGGGGGACCGCCCGGTTGTCGAACCCGGTCGGTGAGTAGGCAATCATCGCTGTCGCCAGGCCGCCCAAAATGACCAGACCGAGCACAAGGGTCCGCACCGGATGTCCCACTACCCGGGCGGCGATCCGTCCCCAACTCCCGCGTGTTACCTGGCCGGCCATCGGGATGCGGGGCCAGAAGACGGACCGACCACAGATGGCCAGCAGGGCCGGAAGCAGTGTGAGGTTGGCCAGCAGAGCCATGGCGATACCGATGGCCAGCGCCGGACCGAACCCCTGGTAGAGCCCGAAGGTGGCGATGACGACGGTGGCCAGCGCGGCGATGACGGTCAGGCCGGAGAACGTGATCGACTCACCCACTTTGGACAGCGAGAAGGCCACTGCGGGGTGAGGAGTCATCCCCCGCCGGATCTCCTCTCGAAGCCGGAAGATGAGGAAGAGCCCGTAGTCGGTGCCAGCCCCGAGCATGACCACCACCAGCAGGACTGGTGTGAGGTCGGAGACCTGCACGCCGATATGGGTGGAGGCGGCGATCAGGGGCTCAGCCGCGATCAGGGCAATGGCCGATGGGAGCAGGGCGATGAACGGGGCGAGCAACGCCCGGAACGTGAAGAACAGGAGGAGCAGGATGAACAGCACTGACAGGATCTCGGTGAGCTTCTGGGTCTTGCCCTGCTGGTTCTGCCGATCAACGGCCTGGGCGGCGGCACCGGTCAGGTGGATGGCGAGGCCCGGCGGCAAGTCGGCCATGGCGACGACCTTGCGGATGTCGGCTACTGCACGGGTGGCCGACGGTCCGGTCGAGTCCGGAGGTACCGCGAGCGTGACCACGGATTGGCGGGCCCGACCGTCGGCCCAGGAGCCCCGGGGATTGACGCCGGTGACGAGCGAAACGTCGGCCACTGCTTTCTCGACGCGATCAACGGCGGCGATGTCGGCCCTCGTCAGGCGGCCCGAAGAGGCAGCGGCCACCAAGACGGCCTCGGACGTCGTCCCCGAACGGAACGGTGCGGCCAGACGGGCCGCCTGCTCGCTCGGCATGCTGGTCGGAACGAACTGGGAATTGCTGTTCTTCTCCACACTGGAGATACCCGGCAGTCCGAGAGTGAGCGCCGCCGTGCCGACAATCCATGCAACGACGACCATCCAGCGGAAGCGGACGGTCAGGAGTCCCAGTGAAGTGAAGGAGGACGTGCGTTGATCGGACGACAAGTAACCACACTACGTCCGGCATCGGAGGACGACTACGTCGCGCGGTGGGGCAATTGGTCCCAAATCTACGGGGTCGGCCGACGAAGCTGCCCAGTCTTATCGGGTTGGATCAGGTGGCGACCGGCAGCCGCCGCGGCATGGGGACGGCCGTTTCCGGCCAGCGCCGGCGGCTCACCTTGGCCAGCCGGTGCAGTAGAGCGATGCCCCCCGGGTCGTCGTCACCCGGACGCGTCTCGACCGACCCGTCCTCGATCATGCCGGCCAGGAGCTCCCGTCCCTTTTCGGTCCGCACGATGGTGAGCGTCCAGTCGTTGAATGCCCCGATGCCCCCGGTCGAGATGTCGGCGTGCTCGGCGGCGAAGTCGGGGCACGTGGTGCAGCCCTCACGGGTCCAGGCGTGTGCCTCCTTGAGCGGGATCTCATGGAACCCGCCGTCCTTCGTCCAGACCTGGAAGACGCCCTTGATATTCATTTTGGCGATGTCGGCCCGGGCGATCCCGTACTTGGCCTCGAACAGCTCGGGAAAGATGGCGTCGTCGAACGTCTTGGAGCACAGCAGCCCGATGGTCAACGACAGCCTTCGGGCGATCTTGCCGGCCTTACGGGCCTGCATGACGGGCGGTGCCGAGGCTTGGCAGCCCATGCCGACCAGGGCGATGCGCTCGGCGCCGGCCTCGATGGCCAGGGGGTAGGCCAGAGGGTTGGCCGAGTATGTGTACCGGGACCCGGCGGCGGCCAGAACCTGCTCCCGGGTGGTGGCCACCGTGGGCTTGGCCTTCCATGTGGAGCCGTCACCTTCGAGGTCGGATACCAGGGCGGCGTCGATGACGTCGTGCTCGAGCGCCCAGATCAACAGGGCCGACACAAGGCCGCCGTCCTGGCCGGCGGTGTGAACGTCGGGATCGGTGGCCCGGACCAGAAGGATGTCCGAGGAGATCCCGGACACCTCCTCGACGGTGCGTTCACGGCCGTGGAGGTGGGTGTCGATCTCGGTCTCCCACAGGCGGAAGCGCGGGCAGGCGCGGGTGCACATGGTGCAGCCCTTTACCCCGTGAGTGCAGCTGTCGGGCCCACCTTCGGCGTCGATGTGGAAGGGCTTGTAGCGGCCCCCGGTGTCATCGTAGGAGAGAACGTCGTAGGGGCAGGCCACCACACACGCAGCGCAACCAGTGCACAGGCCGGATGTCACGACCTCGGTGAGCAGTTCTGTCCAGTGCGGCTTCTCGGGCGGCATGAGGCACAGCCTACCGTCCGTCCTCGGAGCGGATGCGGGGTCCCAAGGGCCACGGGGGTGGCTACCCTCGGGTCGTGCCCGAACTAGTTGAAGTGGAGCGCTATCGGGTCCTGGCAGAGCGTGCCCTCGAGCGCTCGATCGTCTCGGTCGACTCGCCGGACCCTTGGTACCTGAAGGGCGCGGCCACGTCCTTGCTCCTGTCCGATGTGCTCGTGGGGAGCCAGATCATCGGCACGCGGCGGATCGGCAAGCTGTTGTTGCTCGACGTTGATGACGGTCCGGTCGTCGGGGTGCGGTTCGGGATGACCGGATCCCTGGTGGTCGATGGGGTCGATGCCGTCGGCCAGCTCCTCTACTCGTCCACCCGAGGGGATCCGGCATGGGACCGTTGGGCGGTCACGTTTGCCGGAGGCGGTCGGATGGTTGTGCACGACCCGCGCCGGCTCGGCGGAGTGTCTTTGGATCCAGATGTCACCGGTCTCGGTCCGGATGCCGCCGCAATCGGCTCAGTTGCACTTGGTGCAGCGTTGGCCGGTTCGACCGCACCACTCAAGGCCCGACTGCTTGAACAGTCTCGGATTTCGGGCATCGGAAATCTCATCGCAGACGAGGTGCTGTGGCGGGCTGGCCTGTCGCCGGTCCGCCGCGCCGGTTCGTTGTCGAAACAGGAAGTCGGCCGACTGCACCGACATCTACGCCGGACCATCGCCGACCTGACTGAACGTGGGGGTTCACATCTGGGTGACCTGATGCCGGAACGCCACCCGGGTGGGATGTGCCCCAAGGATGGAACATCCCTCATGCGGTCGACCGTGGGCGGCCGGACAACCTGGTGGTGCCCGACCCATCAGTCGGTTTGAGCGGTCACTTCCTAGCCACCGGCTCCGGTGGCCATGGCGGTGCATCGAGCCGGTCCAGCCCCAGGTCCGGTTCCTGTCCGAAGGGAGGCTCGGGAGTAAAGGCCCAACTTGGGTCCTCGTCGGTTGGCCCCCGACGCTCGAGTGTCCAGCCCTCGTAGGTCTTCTTCCGGTGGTGGTGACTGCAGAGGAGGGCCAGGTTGTCGAGCCTGGTGTCGCCGCCCGACTCGAGGGGAAGGACGTGATCGATCTCGAGTGAGTAGCCAACCCCACAGCCGGGTACTACGCAGTGTTTGTCCCGTAGAGCCAATGCGGTGCGCAAATGCTGATTAATGGTTCTACCCAGGTGAGCCACCGCTTTGATGTCACCGGCCTCGGTAAACACGCAGGCCAAGAAGGCGTCGTCGATGAGGCTCTGGACTACCTGCACGGGGACGGGGCCGTGGCCCTCGATCTCGGACAACTCGCCTGGCAGCGCGCGGCCGCGTCGTAGCGCGGCGAGGTCGACCCGAACGATCACGGTGGCCGGCGGGACAGCGCCGATGAGGTCGGTCACCCGGCCGAGGTCGGCGGGATCGGCTACTTGCGTCGTGGCCCGTTGCCGGCTGTCGTTGCACGTGGCGTCATGGCCCACAGGGCTTATGTGTTCCGTACTTTCAGTGCCATCGGTGGTGGAAGGCCGGACACCCGCGCCCGATCGGTGACCATCGTGGCGGCGATCTGCGGACGCCGGCGACGGGGCTGTGGATGACGAGGACGAGTCCGGTGAACCAGGCGATGTGGATGACGAGGACGAGTCCGGCGAACCCGACGATGCGGGCGGGGCTGACGAGACCGATGGGGAGGACGGGGCAGCTGGGGGTCGGGCCCACGGGGGCGACGCCGCAGACGGGGCCGAACGCGCTGACGAGTCCGACGGGGACGCCGGGAACGAAGACGAAGACGAGCGGACGCCGGTCAGCAGGAGGAAGAAGGCGTCGGCCCGCAGAGCAGCCTCTCGCTCCGGGACCGGGGGTGGCGTACCTTTCGCCCGGTCCTTCGCCTCCGCCGCTGCTGCCGCACGCCTGTCGATCCGCAGGCGGTTGACCACAGGAAGAAGGCGGGCGAGGAACTTCGCCCCCCGGTCAGCGGAGTCGCGTCCTTCGAAGCAGAACGACCCGTCGTCATCTGTCCAAGACTTGAACGAGCGGTTGGCGTGGATCCTGGCCAAGGTGGCACGGGGGTCGTTGCCGGCTGCCGTCGTACGAACTTGCCGGCACCGTGCCTTGAGGGCGTGGAGTGGTTCGGTTTCGGATCCTGCGAGCAACTGACCTTCCGAACCCGGATCGAGGGATGCGGCCTGGGTGATCTCGCTCAGCTT
Source organism: Acidimicrobiaceae bacterium (assembly GCA_043784065.1). Lineage (GTDB taxonomy): Bacteria > Actinomycetota > Acidimicrobiia > Acidimicrobiales > RAAP-2 > Bog-756. The sequence goes on along the minus strand of JAYVYR010000002.1, from coordinate 5,473 downwards.
CGGGCCCGACAAGGTGCCCTTGCGCAGTGCCTCCTCGGTCGCGGGAAGGTCGACCAGACGCTGTCCGGCTTCGAGGGTGCGCTTCGCCTGCCCCGCAGAACCACCCTCCAGATTGGCCAGGAGACCGGCCGGGGAGCGGTGACCCTCCGCCTCCCAGTGGCCGGACTCGGCGATGCGAGGTGCGAGCAGTGTCTTGCCTGCGGTCACCAGGCGTTCGAGGTGACAGAAGTCGTTATAGAGCGCTGCAGAATCGCGTCCGGTCAGGAGCCCGGGATCGAGGTCGGCCAGCAGTGAGCTGAGTCCGGTGCGGAGCGAGGCCATCCGGGCGGACAGGCCGGGCTCGGCCTGTGGGGTGAACGGTGACCCGGTGCCGGCCCCGGGCGTGAAGGGGACCGTGTCGGAGAGGGTCGCGAGTGCCATGGAGGTCAGCATCGTCGGAGGGTGTGACAGCAGGGGGTTGACGGACAACTAGTAAGTGCGCATTCTAAATAGACGAAGACACCCTGCACCGCCACCGCCCGGTCGACCGCAGCTCCCGAGGCGTTCTTCGCGCGTTGGTGAGGACATGAACACCTGGCCCGAGTGGGACGAAGCCGTGGTGTGGTCGCGGCTCCACGGACCGTTCGCCGCCTGCACCACCGGTCAGCTCAAGCCGAAGGGTGGCCCCAGGGGGCGCTCTGTGATCGAGACGCTGGTGCCTGGTTCGGAGTTCACCGATGTGTCGTCGATGCCGGGAGCAAGGCTCCGGATCCGGCACCTGGTGGCCGTGGAAGACGACGGCCGGACCCGCGTCGACATCGAAGTCTCTCTCGCCGGCCCTCTGGCCCGGGTGTCGGGAATGTTCCTGGGAAAGGGCACCGCCGCCTCGACACCCGGTGGGCTGAGCAATCTCGTGGCCATGGTGGAAGCCGACTCCGGCGCAGGTCGATGACCGCCTGGTTGGGGGTCGTGGCGGCGGACCACGTGGCTCGGGGCACCAGCCTCGGGATCGTCCAGATTGGGCATGGCAAGAAGTCGGGTCTGACGCGTATGCGCCCAGACGACATGCTCGCCTACTACTCGCTCAGGGACACGTTGGGCGGTACCCTGCTCCAGAAGTTCACCGTCGTCGGCATCGTGGCAGACGGCGAGGTTTCCCAGGCCGATGAGGGGGAATTCCGTCCCTGGCGTCGGCGCGTCGACTACGACGGGTCGGTACGGCCGCTACCACTGGATTCGGTGCGAGACCAGTTGGATCTGACGTCGGGTCCGAACTGGGGCCACCAGCTGCGACGGGGCCTGGTGCCACTGTCCGATCGTGACGCTGATCTTCTGGCGGCGGCCATGGGCGCTGGCCAGTGAGCGACCGACCGTCGACCGACCGACCGTCGACCGACCGACCGTCGACCGACAGCGGTGGGCTGCAGACCGAGTTTGAGCATGCCGAGGAGGGCACCGGGCTCCTGCTCTGGCAGGTCACGAACCGGTGGCAATCGGCCCAGCGCATCGCGCTGCGGCCTTTCGGTCTCACCCATGTCCAGTTCGTTCTGACCGCCTGTCTCACGTGGCTCGGTGTGGACGGTCCGGTGACCCAGCGTCAGCTCGCCGACTTCGCCGGGATCGACCCGATGATGACCTCGCAGGTGGTGCGGGTGCTCGAGGCGCGGGCACTGGTCACCCGGTCGGCCCACCCGGAGGACGGTCGTGCACGCGCGCTGAAGGTGACCCGGAGCGGGAAGGAACTGGTGAATCGGGCGATCGTCGCTGTCGAAACATGCGACGACACGTTCTTCGCCCCACTGGCCATCTCCCGGACGACGTTCACCAGGATGCTCGAGATGCTGGAGCGCAGACGGACTTAGCGCCGACGGACTTGGGCCCGGGAGCTGTTCGACTCAGCCCTTGAGCTCCTCCACGACCTTGGCGGCATGGCCGTCGGCCTTCACGTGGTACCAGGCCCGGGCGATCGTGCCATCGGCGGCGACGAGGAATGTGGAGCGGATGACGCCGATCACCTTCTTGCCGTACATGGTCTTCTCGCCCCAGGCGCCGAATGCCTCACCTATCTCGTGGTCGGCGTCGGTCAGAAGCGGGAACTTCAGCCCGTACTTCTCCCGGAACTTCTGGTGCTTGGCCGCCGAGTCCGCCGAAATCCCGAGTACCGGCACCTTCGCCTTCTTGAACGCCGAGAGGTTGTCGTTGAATTGGCAGGCCTCTTTGGTGCAGCCCGGTGTGTCATCCCTGGGATAGAAGTAGACGACTACCTGTTGGCCGGTGAAGTCGGCGAGCGCTACCGGCTTGCCGTCCTGGTCGGGGAGCGTGAATTCCGGTGCCTGGTCGCCTGTGTCGAGTTTGCCCATCGGGACTCCTTATGTCGTTGCGTCGGACCCGGCCCCTTAGGTGCCCTCCGGCCGATCGGACAGGTTGCGGAGGCCGCTTGAATGGTCGCAGTCCCCCACGATGACACAGTCCGGCTGAACCCGGGCGGGCGTCGTGGGAGACCTGCGCAGCAATCCGTTCGAAGGGACAACCACGGCCGACGAGACGACACCCCACGACCCCACCACCACGGACGCCGTGGCGGTCCACAACCGGTCGAAGGTCTACGTGGACGGGCCGGATGGCGTCCAGCTTCCCTTCATCGAGGTCGCCCTGGCCGACTCGCCGGCCCGCAACGGGGCCACCCCCAATGAGCCGATGCGCCTCTACGACACATCGGGCTCGGGCTCGGTTCCGACCGTGGGACTGCCCTCGCTTCGCCGGCCGTAGATCACCAGTCGGGGAGATGTTGCCGAATACGAGGGCCGACCGGTCAACCGGCGTGACGACGGACGGGCTGCGGCGCGCCGCAACGGTGACGGGCCGGCCGGGTTCCCGCTCGATGGACGCCGGCCCATGCGGTCGACCGGCACCCCGGTCACCCAGCTCCACTACGCCCGCCGCGGCGAGATCACTCCGGAGATGCAGTTCGTGGCGATGCGCGAGGGAGTGCCTGCCGAGATGGTCCGCGACGAGATTGCCGCTGGGCGTGCCATCCTCCCGGCCAACGCCAACCATCCGGAGTCCGAACCGATGATCATCGGTTCGAAATTCCTGGTGAAGGTGAATGCCAACATCGGTAACTCGGCGGTGTCCTCCTCGATCGAGGAGGAGGTCGAGAAACTGACGTGGGCCACCCGCTGGGGTGCCGACACCGTGATGGACCTCTCGACCGGCCCGGACATCCACACGACGCGCGAGTGGATTCTGCGGAACTCACCCGTGCCGATCGGCACCGTGCCCATCTACTAGGCCCTGGAGAAGATCGACGGAGCGCCCGAGGAGTTGACCTGGGAGCTCTACCGCGACACGTTGATCGAGCAGGTCGAGCAAGGGGTGGACTACTTCACCATCCACGCCGGCGTGCTGCTCCGTTACGTGCCGATGACGGCCAGGCGGATGACGGGCATCGTCAGCCGGAGCGGGTCGATCATGGCCGCGTGGTGCCTGGCCCACCACGAGGAGAACTTCCTCTACACCCGCTTCGAGGAGATCTGCGAGATCATGGCCGCCTACGACGTGGCTTTCTCACTCGGTGACGGCCTTCGTCCGGGGTCGATGGCCGATGCCAACGACGAGGCGCAGTTTGCTGAGCTGTCGACGTTGGGCGAACTGACCGAGATCGCCTGGCGCCACGACGTCCAGGTGATGATCGAAGGTCCCGGTCATGTCCCGCTCCACAAGATCGTCGAGAACGTGACTCTCCAGAAAGCGGTCTGTCACGATGCACCCTTCTACACGCTCGGCCCGCTGACGGTCGACGTCGCCCCCGGCTACGACCACATCACCTCGGCCATCGGAGCGGCCGTGATCGGCATGGCCGGCACCGCCATGCTCTGCTGGGTGACGCCGAAGGAGCACCTCGGCCTACCCAACCTGGAGGACACCAAGCAGGGGATGATCGCCTACAAGATCGCAGCTCATGCCGCCGATCTTGGTAAGGGTCATCCGGGGGCCCAGGCGTGGGACGACGCACTGTCCAAGGCCCGCTTCGAGTTCCGTTGGGAGGACCAGTTCAACCTGGCCATGGACCCCGGTACGGCCCGGTCCTACCACGACGAGACACTGCCGGCCGCCCCGGCCAAGACGGCGCACTTCTGCTCGATGTGCGGACCGAAGTTCTGCTCAATGCGGATCAGCCAGGACGTCCGGGACTATGCCGAGAGTAGAGGCATGGACCTGGCCATCGCCGTCGAGATCGGTCTCAAGGAGAAGTCGACCGAGTTCCGCGAAGCTGGGGCAGAGGTCTATCGGGAGCCGTCAGCCACCTGAGTTGGGCAGGTCGGTGAGTTGCGGACTCACGCCCGCCAACGCCGGACGGAGCCGAGCGACGCGAGGAGCAACACACCGGCCGCAATGACGTAGATCAGCGACTCGCGCCATTGCAGTGGCCAGTAGTTGGCATCCGGCTGAACGTAGTTCCCCGGGACGATTGCGTTGCGCTCGAGGCACGGGACGACGTTTCCCGAGCCCTCGCACTGGTGGCCGAGTGTGTCGGCCGACGGTCCGCTCGAATTGTGGAACCCGGGTAGGAACTCGTACCCGGAATCGAGGTACCAGGTTGCCTGGGCCGTAGGAATCACGAAAGTGGAGATGTTCTCGGAGGGGTACGGGGTCGGAATGAACGTCTGGGGCAACAGAGTCGGACGAACGGTGGACACCATCACCAGGGCGAGCAGGCCGTAGATGACCAGGGTGCCGATGGCGGCCAGCGACACCCGCCGCAGCAGGGCGCCCAGGGCCGTGCCCAGGGCGAAGGCGATCAACGTATAGGCGACCGGCGCCAAACCGGTGGTCGAGAACGACTGCGGGTCGATCCGGGAGACTCCGGAGTTGAGGACGGTGCCGAAGACTCCACCACCGGGCCCGACCACGATGACGTGGTGGTACCACCACTGCGTGATCAGGGCCAAGAACCAACCCAGCAGGACCATCGGGATCCCGACTACCGCCCACTTCGTGACGAGCCACCGGGTCCGGGTGATCCCCTGGGTCCAAGCCAACCGATTGGTCGCACCGTCGAGCTCACCGGCCACCAACGGCGCACCGAGCAGCGCACCAGCCATCGCCGGGAATGCGAGGAGGAGGTACACGATCGCATCTGCCTGGTACGGGAGCCGCAGCAGTGCCGGACCCCGGAAGTAGTTCCGGTATCGGTACACCGTTCCGTCGGAGTAGTGGCCCAATTTCAACGGGACTGTGTTGAATCCATGAGCCACGTAGACCATCCACAGGCCGAGTCCGAGGGCCAGTCCGAGGAGGATCAGGAGGTTGGTCCGATGACGTCGGTACGCGAGCCACGTCATGCCGGGACCTCCGGATCGGTGCCACGGGTTGCTGTCGTCGTCATGCCGTTTCCCACTCCCGGGTTGGCCAAGTATCCGAGGACGATCTCCTCGAGGCTGGGTTCGAGCACCTGCCAGCCGGCCCCGAGATCGGGTGGTTCGCCCCGGAC
>JAYVYR010000001.1:0-35926 GCA_043784065.1 Acidimicrobiaceae bacterium | reverse complement strand
TATTCGTCGTGGCCTGGCCGAGTGGCGAATTGGGGGGCATGGGACTCGAGGGGGCGGTACGACTCGGGTTCCGTCGCGAACTCGAGGCCGTGGAGGACCCGGCCGACCGCGAGGCGCTCTTTGCATCCATGGTCGACCTGGCCTACGAGCACGGCAAGGCGCTCAATGTGGCCACCGCCTACGAAATCGACGACGTCATAGACCCGGCTGAATCGCGGTCCCGAATTATGGAGGCGCTGCGGGCTTCGCCGCCCCCTCCCGCCCGGACGGGAAAGAAGCGGAGCTGCATCGACACCTGGTAAGCGGCAGGCTCACGGGGCGGCTCCGGTTCAGGCCGGTTCAGCTGGCGGCAGGACGTCGGTGCACGACCACAGGGCAGGCGGCGTGGGTTATGCAGCGCTGGCTGACCGAGCCCAGCACCAGACCGGAGAATGATCCGTGACCACGGCTGGCCACCACCAGGAGCGCAGCATGGCGCGATGCCTCGACCAGCACTTCGGCGGCTCGTCCTTCGACCACGTGGGTATGGAACACGAGCCCTGGATGCTCGGCGGTCAGGCGCTCGACGACGGGGTCGAGCATGGCCTGGGTGTTGGCTGCCGGGTCGAAGTCGCTCGGCAGGGGTATCACGGTGCCCCAGCTCATCGGGTACTCCCAGGCACTCACGAGTTCAAGCCGGCCTCCCGTGCGCTCAGCCTGGCCGGCGGCCCAATCGACGGCGGAGTTGGCCGCTTCGGATCCATCGAATCCCACGACCACTGTGTCAGTCGGATGGCCCGGGTCTTCGGTCATGTTGTTCCTCCATCTGGTGTCGCCGGCGGCGCGCCGGCTTCACTTCGGAGCGTAGCGGTCGGAGTCCTACGGCCTCGACCGATGGGGTTCACGGACGCGTGCCCACGTCATCTTCGTGGATGTCGCCCCACAGGGCTGCGTGGCGTTTGGCAAGTGTGGCTGCGACATGCCCGGAACCAGGACCACCGGAGGTGGGGGCCTCGTCGGTGCCGGGTCCGGGTGCGCCTACGAGTCGCCCGAGTGCCGCCGCAACCGAGGCCCGCAGTGCGCCTTCGTCGTAGCCGCCCTCCAGGAATACGATGAGTCGTCCTGGCTCGGGCGCGTATTCGGCCACTGTTGCGGCCAGTTCGGCGAAGTCGCCGGCCGACAGGGCAAGTTCGGCCAGAGGGTCGGCACGGTGGGCGTCGAATCCGGCCGATACCAGCACCCAGGTGGGGGAGAATGCCTCGACCGCCGGTGTCACGATGCGGTCGAATGCTGCCCGCACGACGTCTCCGGTGGCTCCCGGTGGTAGTGGGACGTTGACGGTGGAGCCACGGGCGCCAGGACCGCCGACGTCGCTTGCCGCCCCGGTGCCCGGGTAGCAGGGCCACTGGTGGGTGGAGACGTAGAGGACCGAGGGTTCGTTCCAGAACAGGTCCTGGGTGCCGTTGCCGTGATGGACATCCCAGTCGACGATCAGTACCCGCTCGCCGCAATCGACAAGGGCGGACGCAGCTATGGCCACGTTGTTCAGAAGGCAGAAGCCCATGGCGCGATCGGCCGGGGCATGGTGGCCCGGCGGACGGGCAGGCACGAATACCGGGGCGCGGTGGGCGCGGGCGGCCTCGATGGCCACCAGCCCGGCCCCTGCCGCCATGCGGGCGTCCAGCCAGGAGGTGGGGCCGGCGTAGGTGTCTGGGTCGAGCTTCCCGCCACCGGCCGCACTGAACTGCTCCAGCCGCTGCAGGTGGGCCGGGGTATGCACCCGGATCAGGCGTTCAGCTGGTGCGGGTGTCGCCGCCACGTAGAGCAGGTCGGTGCCGAGGTCGAGATCCTCGACTCCGCGCATGGCCGCGCCCACCCGCGCCGGGCGCTCAGGGTGGCCGGGGTGGTGGTGGGCGCCGGCCTCGAGCGGCTCGACGACGATCAGCACATGGCCCCTGTCGTGGTGGGGTCTGCCATCGGCAGCGCTCGCAGCACTGGTACTGGCGTCACGGTGTCGGGTTCTGCACCGAAAACCAGTCCCGGGCCTCGAGGTAGGAGGTAAACGCGGTGGCGATGGTGTCGATGTCGGTGGCCGACTTGGGTCGCTGGAGTTCGTAGACATGAGGGAATTCGAGCCATCCGATCGTCAGGTCCCACAGGCGGACGGCCGCGTCGCCATCCGGAGGGTTGACGAGTACCGGCCCGAACAGCATCTGGTCGTCATCGAAGATCATCGTGGGCACGCCGAATCCGCCCCGCCCGGCGATCTTGTCGTGCTCGGTCTTCACTTCATCAGCGGTGGTCGGGTCGGCGATGGCCTCGGCAACGAGACCCGGATCGAGGCCCATCTCCGCCAGGATTGATTCGGCCACCTCGGGCCGGTGGGGCTTGCGCCCGTCTTCGTGCAGAGCTCTTCCGGCATCGAGGTACCAGCGGTCCAGAAGGTCCATATCATTCCGGCGCAACAGCGCCCCGATCCGCATCATCGACCAGCCGTAGGACCAGTCCCGCTCCCACGGGTGCTTCTTGCCCTCGGGCCGGTTGATCTCCTCCAGGCTGAAGAACTTCCAGCGGATGTCGAGGCCGGTGATGTCGCGCACGTTCCGGATCCAGAGCGACGTCTGGTAGGCGTACGGACACATGATGTCGAAATGGAAGTCGACCCCGGAGGGCGGGACCGGGCCGGCAGTGCTCATGACATCCTCCGTTTGCTCACTCCGTCGCAGATTGGCCGCCCGACAACCGGCGAAGGGCGCGCTAGTGAACCGTACACTCGCTCCAATATGGTGGGACTGTTGCTGTCCCGTGTGAGCCCACGGCCCACCGTGGTCCGTGTCTGGCTCCTGGCGGGCTACCACCTGTTCCAGCGGGTGCCGGACGTACCCGGGGGGACGAACCCAGGCTCCACATCGAGTGTGTGGCCTCCGCCGTAGGACGCGAACGGCCCGGTCTCCCGTTGCCGAATGTCTGATGTCGAACGTCGATCAGAAGTGACCGAGGACCGGGTGGGCTACATACAGCTCTTCGAGGCGGGCGACCTCGGCGTCGTCCAGGCGCAGCGCCTCGGCCGCCAGTGCGTCCTCGAGGTGCCGGAGCTTCGTGGCTCCCACGATCGGGGCAGTTACACCCGTCTTCTGCAGCAGCCATGCCAGCGCCACCTGAGCCGAGGGCACGTCAAGCGCCGCCGCCACCTCAGCCACACGTTCCACGACGTCGAAGTCGGTGGGCTGGCTGTAGAGGTAGTCAGTGAAGTCATCGGTGCCCGATCGGGTGGTCAGCTTGTCGCCCGTCCGGGTGCGGTTGCCGGCCAGGACGCCACGGGCCAGCGGGCTCCATGGGATGATCCCGACGCCCTGATCGAGGCAGAGGGGGATCATCTCCCGCTCCTCCTCCCGGTAGATCAGGTTGTAGTGGGGCTGCATGGAGACGAACTTCGTCCAACCGTGAGACTCGGCCACGAACTGTGCCTTGGCGAACTGCCAAGCATGCATGCTGGAGGCGCCGAGATAGCGGGCCTTGCCCGCCTTTACGACGTCGTGGAGGGCCTCCATCGTCTCCTCGATCGGCGTCCCGTCGTCCCACCGGTGAATCTGATAAAGGTCGACGAACTCCATATTCAGACGCTTGAGTGAAGCATCGATGCCGGACAGGATGTGCTTCCGGGACAGCCCGCCACCGTTTTCGCCGGACGACACAGGCATCCGGACCTTGGTGGCCACGACCAGCTCGTCTCTGGTCAGGAATTTAGGCAGCAGGCGACCGGTTGCCACTTCGCTGGCCCCGCCCGAGTAGACGTCGGCCGTGTCGAAGAAGGTGACGCCGCCCTCAACTGCAGCCCGGACGATCGGTGCCGCGGCGTCCTCGTCGAGTACCCAGGGTCGGTCCGAACCGTTCCCGTAACTCATCATACCGAGGCAAACTCGCGAGACTCGCAGGCCGGTGCGACCGAGGTTGACGTACTGCATGAGCACCTCCGAGGTGGGAGTCGGGTGGATGAACGCAACCATAGGTGGCTTCGCCCAAGGCGGAACCGGGTCCCGTCGTCTGCCAAGTCGCTCCGCTGTTCGCCGTCCGACGCCCGTGAAGCCGCTCTGCCGCACGCCGCCACTGCAGGGGTAGCGTTCGCGGCGTGAGCGACGACCGAATGAGGGCTGAGTCGGTACACGACACCTTGGTGCGCCGGCTCCAACATGCATACGCCGACGTGGTCAACCGTCGAGCATGGTCCGAACTCGAGTCGCTGTTCCGGCCCGATGCCGAGGTGGTCATCGACCGGCGTGCCGGCGACCCGCTGCGGCTGGTCGGCGGCAGGGAGGTGGGAGCGTTCATCGGGTCGGCCATCGATCACTTCCCGTTCTTTGAGTTCGTCATCCTGAACGCGCACATTGTGTTTCCCGACGGGCCCGAGGCCGGTACCGCGGTGTGCCGGCTCTTTATGTGCGAACTCCGACAGGACGAAACCGGAAGGTTCAGCACCGCATTCGGGCTCTACCACGACCGGTACCTGCTGGAGGATGACCGATGGTGGTTCGCCGAGCGTCGCTACCACTCGTTGGCCCGGCACGCCGGAGTGCTCGACGTCTTCCCTCTGCCTCTCGATCCGGGAATAACCGTGCCGGGAGTGGGGGACTGAACGACCCCTTCGGATCCCTTCGGACGGGGCGCATCAGCCACAAGGCCAGGTCGACGTGGGAGCATCGCTCCATGCCGCTCCTCGTGGTCCGTCATGCTCGCGCCGGACGGCGGAGCGCCTGGGAAGGTGACGACGCGGCCCGCCCACTGTCCGCCCGAGGGAGGGCCCAGGCCGAGGCCCTGGTGCCGCTTCTGGCCGAGTACCGACCACGCCGGATCCTGTCGAGCCCGGCTGTCCGTTGCTTCGAGACGGTCCACCCGTTGGCCGACGCGGTCGACCTGCCTATCGAGTCAGTCGACGAGTTGGCCGAAGGAAACGGCCCCGCCGGCGTGAACCTACTCCACCGCATGGCCGGCGAGACGGCGGTGCTGAGCACCCACGGGGACGTTGCTGCTGCGGTCCTCGATGCACTGACCTCCGGGCTCACCACGAAGGATCGCCACAAGCTCCGCCTCCTCAAAGGAGAGGTCTGGGTCATCCAGTCGACCGGCGACACCCTGGAAATCGTCGACCATCTGTTTCAGGGCCCGCGACGGTGAACTGGTGCCGCGGTTCCAGCGGCTGCGCCGGGCGGGTGCCGGGTAGGCGACCAGTACGCTGATCGCCCGATGAGCGCCATCCTCCGATTCGACCCGAGTTCGTATCACGTATTTCGGTTGATCAATCGGGAGTACGACCCGGTCACCCGCACGATCACCCTCCGCTACGGCCTCGACGACCGCATAGAATTCGTCGAGACGATCACCTTCGAAACGTCGCCGAGCGAGCTAGCGGAACCCCGGTCTCCTGGTTCATTTCCGACCGGGTCCATGCCTCCGGGATTCGACCGGGCACTTCTCCATCTCCACGTGGCCGCCGGGACCAGCTACTACAAGACGGCCGCTCCGCCTCAGGTGGTGGTCGAGGGTGAGTCGCTGAGTGACTCCGAACTCGACCTCCATCAACACCTCTACGACGACGGACTACGCGAATTCGCCGTCACCAACGGCCTGCCTGTGCCCCGCCCGGTCGCCGTGGTTCCGGGGCGCGGGGTGGCAGGCCACCTGGTGCCGCCCAAAGGGGCACTTCCCGCCGGCCTGCTGGTTCCCATCGGTGGGGGCAAAGACTCGATGGTGCTGATCGAGGCCGTGCGCCACCTCCGCCCTCGGCTCTTCGCCGTCAACCCCCATCCACTGGTCCATGAACTGGCTGCCGAGGCCGGGCTCGACCTCCTCGTGGTCCGCCGTCGTCTCGATCCGGGCCTCGCGGCGCTCCACGAGGCCGGTGCACTGAATGGGCATGTTCCAATTACCGCCATCGTCTCCCTCATCGCTATCGTCGGCGCCTTTGTCTACGGCTACGACACGGTGGCCATGGCCGTCGAGCGATCAGCCAGCGAGGAGACGGTGGTGGTGAACGGTGTACCGGTCAACCACCAGTACTCCAAGGGCCGAGAGTTCGAAGTCCTCCTCGACGACATTGTCCGCACATCGGTGGCCCCCGAGCTCACCATTGGGTCGGCACTCCGCCCCTATTCGGAGCTGGCCATCTCTCGTGCCTTCTCCGGCCTGGAGCGGTATCACCGCACGTTCTGCAGCTGCAATTCGGCGTTCCGCCAGCGGGCGGGGGTCGACGATCGGTGGTGCGGGAACTGCCCGAAGTGCCGCTTCGTCGGCCTCATGCTGGCCCCGTTCATGGAACCGGCCGAGCTCAGCACCATCATGGGATCAGATATGTTCGCCGACCCGGAGCAGGTCGATGGTTTCGCTGCTCTGATGAGCGATGCCGACAAACCGTTCGAGTGCGTGGGGGAGAAGCGCGAGTCGGCCGTCGCCCTGCGGCTGCTGGCCGCGCGGCCGCTATGGCGGGATGCACCCGTCGTCGCCGCGCTCGCCCGGACGGCAAGGGATCTGGTGGACGATGGCGACGAGGCCCGACTTCTGGCTCCGGACCAGGTGTTGGCCTTCCCCGACCCGGCAGTGGCCGCCGCCGTCGACGATCTCCTGGCGAGGCGTCGATGACCCCCAACCCGATGACCCTGGAACACGTTCTGGGCGGGCGGGTTGCGGTGTGGGGCATGGGCGCCGAGGGCCTGGCCTTCGCCGCTCTGGCCATTGGGCGTGGAGTCGATCCGGTCCTGATCGATGACCATCCTGGCGAAGCGGGCGAGCGGGTGAAGGCCGCCTTGGGCGTGGCACGCCCGGTGCTCCTCCCTTCCGACGTTGTCTGGCCGTCGGTGGACGTCGTCGTTCGTTCACCCGGAGTCAGTCGGTACCGCCCAGAGCTGGTCGCCGCCGACGCTGTGGGCGTGGTTGTAACGACCGCCATGGCGCTGTGGCTGGAGGACAACGCTGATGCGCCCGTCCTGGCAATCACCGGGACCAAGGGCAAGAGCACTACTGCCGCACTGGCTTCAGCCATCCTGCGGGCTGGCGGGCAGCGCGTCGATCTGATCGGCAACATCGGTGTGCCGGTGCTCGCTACCTATGGCCAGGCCACTCCTGATGCCTACGTGGTCGAGGTCTCGTCCTACCAGGCGGCCGACGTGACCCGGTCTCCTGGTGTGGTCGTGCTAACTAGCTTGGCCCCTGACCACCTCGACTGGCACGGCGGCGTGGAGGCCTATTACCGAGACAAGTTGCGCCTGGTCAAGGCCGGGCCTTCTGGTCTGCTGGCGGTGAGCGCCGCCAATGACCAGGCTGTGGCCCGCACGGCGGACCACCCTGACCGGCTGTTGTTCGGTCCGACGGGCCGGGTGCGCTTGGACGACGGTTGGGTGGTGGTCGACGGGGCTCGCCTGATAGACGCCGCACGCCTGCGGCTAACGGGTCGCCACAATGCCTGGAACCTGTGCGGTGCCATCGCCGGGATCGTGTTGCTGACCGGCGAGGTCCCGTTCGCCGAGTCCGTAGGGGCGGCCATCGACGGGTTCGCCGGCCTACCTTCGCGCTGTCAGATCTTGGGCGAACGTGGCGGGCGCAGCTACGTCGACGACGCCCTCGCATCCAACCCGTTCGCCTCCGCGACGTCGATCGAGTCGTTTGCTGGCCGGCCGCTGACCGTCATCGTGGGCGGGGCGGACCGGGGTGTTGACCCCGGACCATTGGCTGCGGCACTTGCCGCCCACCGGCCACCGGCAGCCGTCGTGGTTCTGCCTCCGACTCCGGACAGGCTGGTGACGGCGCTGGCCGCGTTGGCACCGATGGTTCGAACAGCAGCAGATCTCGACGAGGCGGTCGACGTGGCCCAGGGGCTCACCCCTGAGGGCGGGGTTGTCCTGTTCTCCCCCGGGGCGCCGACGCCGGAAGGGGGCGGGGGCTACCGCGCCCGAAGTCTCGAGTTCGCCCGGGCCGCCGGATTTCCAGAGGAGTAGTGTCATTGTCCACATCGGGGAGAGCAGGGGCGGCCAGTAACGTCGATCACGAGGTCGCCACGACTTCGGCGGCGTTCCGGGCCGCGGTTGCGCCGTCGTCATCGAAGGGGGAGTACGTGACCCAGATCACCATCATCACCGACCGGGTGGCTACCGTTGAAGGCTTGGTCGACTCCGTGCGCGGTACCTATCTCATCGACCCCGACGACCTGAACGTCGCGCTCGGATGGGAGCTGAAGCCGTCCGGACTGTGCCAGGGCGACGTCTGCGTACCAGTCCGGGACATGGATGCGTTGCGAGTGGGGGAGCTGCTCAACCTGTCCGCAGTGTCAGAGGCCATTGGTCATCCATCCGTGGTTGACCTCGACGCCGGCATCGTGGCCGTAGCGCTGTCGGCCGAGCATCGGCGCCGTGCGTTGCGGGAACTTGATGCACCGGACTTCACCCTTCTGGATCTGGACGGTGCCACCCATTCGCTATCGGATTGGGCGGGGCGCAAACGACTCCTTGTCACCTTTTCGAGCTGGTGTGGCTGCCGCTACGACCTGCCGGGTTGGCAGGCCCTGGCCGACGAGCTGGCCGACGACGGGTTCATCGTGATCGCCGTTGCCATCGACCAGAATGCCGAGGACGTCCGTCCCTTCGCCGAAGGCCTGACCATGCCAGTGCTCTATGACCCTCACCACCTGCTCACCGAGCTCTATGCCATTTCCAATGTCCCCACCGTGGTCTGGATCGACGAGGACGGGCGCATCGCCCGACCCAACGCCGAGGCATTCGGAACCGATACCTTCGCCGAATTCACGGGAGCTGAGTCGTCTCCCCACCTCGAGCTTGTGCGGCGCTGGGTCCGTCAGGGCGAGCTGCCGAAGGGCGAGATCGAATGCAAAGAGGCGGTCGCCGACTTGTCGGAGAACGAGATCCTGGCCCGGTTGCACTTCCGCATCGCAGCCGAAGCCCATCGGAGGGACGATACGGTGACCACCCGCAACCACGTGCGGCAGGCCGGCGAGCTGGCCCCCGACGATCTCACCATCTGGCGGGCCGGCATGCCGTTGATCGGCGAGGACCCGTTCGGCGAGGACTTCCTTGTCCGCTACGACGAGTGGAAGGCAAAGGGAAGCCCGGCTCATTCGATGCCGTCGGTCCAGTCCGCCGTCGTTCCTGCCTGAACGACCGGGCCCGGTCAAGTTGGGCGCGGCGGCGATTCCCGCTCACCGCAGACGCCACTCCAGCCTGGCCCCAGAGGCGAATCGCTCCTGGCCCTCGGCCAGTGCTCGCTCGCTGTTGCCCAGCCCCACGAAGGCGTAGCCCAGGGCCAATGCTTGGCCCCGGGTCAGGTCCCGCCCGGCCCACAGTGCCCGCAGCGAACCCTGAACCGCCAGTGGTGGTGCGTCGGCGATGGCTCGGGCGGCCCAGTCCGCCTTGGACCGCAGGTCTTCGACATCGGAGGCCAGTTCGGACACCAAGCCGATCTGGTGGGCCCGCTGGGCACTCAACCGTTCGCTGGCGCCCAGCAGAGTCAGGCGAGCCAACTCACCAAACGGCATGCGACCGGTCATCTGCAAGGGTTCGAAGGCGGCGGCCATGCCGTACGTGACATGGGGGTCGAAGAATGTCGCCTGTTCGGTGGCAATGATGAAGTCGACTTCGCCAAGAAGGTAGAAGGCGCCGCCGCAGGCCATGCCGTTGACCGCCCCGATGACGGGCTTCCACAGGTCGCACGTCTTCGGTCCGAGGTCCTCTCCTGGATCGTCGAACATGAACGGTGTCTGGCCTCCACCGACGTGGACCGCCTCGCCGTCTTCGCCCACCGTGTCGTCGCCGGCCGCGCCGCCGAGCGCCTCGTTGCGGTCGATGCCGGTACAGAACGCCTTGTCGCCGGCACCGGTAAGCACCACCACCCGGACGTCATCGTGGCGCCGCAGCGAACGCCAAAGAGTCCGAAGCTCCCGTTGCATCACCGCGTTGAAGGCGTTGTGTACCGCAGGTCGGTTCAAGGTCACCCACGCCACGCCATCGTCTTCCTCGTAGCCGAGGGTCTCGAAGGAGGGGATGGTGGCCATGGACGGGTCTCCGTTCTCGCTCAGCTAACTCCGGGTGGAGACCCGGGTTAGCGCGATATCGTGCGCAGCGGGCACCCTAGCGCCCACCCGGTGGGAGACGCGATTGACGCCGGCTGACGATCGACAATCAGGGGAGCCCCCAAGTGGCAGACGACATCCTCAGCACCATTATCGGCACGCCGACCGGTACGACTGTGGTCACGGTGGAACGGGGCCAACTGGCGCTGTTTGCCGGTGCGGTCAAGGACGACAGCCCCGTTTACCGGGACACGCGAGCGGCGGCCGAGGCCGGATTATCCGGCATACCGGCGCCGCCGACCTATCCGTTCGTGATGGCCAACTTTGGGGCGTACCCCGAACTCCAGACCGAGGACGCCCTGAAGGGCAACCCGATGGGCGCAGTGCTCGGTCCGCTGATGGCCAATGGCGGCCTCATCCTTCACGGCGAACAGGAGTTCACGTACCACCGTCCCGTATTCGCTGGCGACGTGCTGGAGGGCAAGGGCATGGTGGTCGACGCCTATCAGAAGGAATCGAAGGGCAAGACCATGACCTTCGTAGTGGTCGAAACGGCATGGAGTGATCGAGCCACCAGCGAGCCGGTATGCACGTCGCGTATGAACATCATCCACCGGATCTGATGGCCGCCCCTGTTGACGTCGCCGCTTCCCCGCTTGTTGACGCCGTGCTGCGGCGCGTCGATGACGGTGTGGCCTGGATCACCCTCAACCGGCCTGAAGCAGGAAATGCCATCACCGCAGCCATGCGGGATCAGATCGTGGCCTGGTTGGAGGAAGCCTCGGCTGACCTCGCCGTGCGGGTGGTGGTGTTGTCCGGGGCCGGCGAGAAGGGGTTCTGCACTGGCGCCGACTTACGCTCCCAGGGTCCCTCCCCGGCCCGTCCCGAAGGAGCGCCTGACCGGGCCGTCGGGGATGCCTCCCGGCTCATCCGCACCGGCTGGCAGCGACTTGTCAGCGCCGTCCTCGATTGCGAGAAGCCGGTTATCGCCGCCGTGCAAGCCACAGCGGCGGGCGGTGGGATGCACCTGGCCCTCGCCTGCGACCTGGTGGTAGCTGCCGAGGAGGCGAAATTCATCGAGGTCTTCATCCGTCGGGGGATTGCTCCGGATGCCGCTGGTGCCTATCTGCTCGCCCGGCTCATCGGGCCTCAAAAGGCGAAGGAGCTCTTCTTCTTCGGCGACGACGTCCCGGCTCGGGAGGCTGAGCGCATGGGACTGGTCAACAAGGTCGTCCCCCGGGCTGATCTCATGGTCGAGGTCGGTGCCTGGGCGAGCCGGCTGGCGGCGGCGCCGACCAAGGCAATCAGTGTGGCCAAGTACCTGACCAACCGGGCCCTGGACACCGACCGGGCCACTGCCCTGTGGGACGAGGCCGTGGGCCAGGAGCTCGTGACCGGCACCCAGGACTGCCGCGAGGGCCTGACCGCCTTTGCCGAGCGGCGGCCCCCGGTGTTCCGGGGCTGGTAGGAGGGTTGGGCCAGTGCCAACCGCACACCCGACCTCGTCTAGAACGGGTTCTCGTTTCCAGGCCTGAGATGGTAGAACGTCCCCGTGCACATGATCGGTGAGTCCGCGCTCCTATCCGCGACCAAGTACGCCGAGTGGATGGCCGTGCTGCGGATCGGCCTCGGCTTGTGGTGGATCAAGAGCTTCGCCCACAAGGACCTCGGCGGCTGGCTGAAGCGGGGTTCGGGCATCGAGTGGGGCGGCTCCGTTGCCGAGAAGCACAAATGGGGATTCGTGAAGACCGGCTTCGACAAGGTCGTCCGCCCGCATCCGATCCCGATGGCCTACATCGTGGTCTTTTCGGAATTGGCCCTTGGCCTCGGCCTGGTGCTCGGATTCCTGACCCCGATCGCCTTGGTGGCCGGCATCCTTCTCAATTTCCTCTATTTCGTGCTGATGATTCACGACTGGGCCGAGCAGGGCCAGAACCTGATGATGATCCTTGCCGCCGTGGTGGCCCTGTTCACGCATTCGTGGGCGGTGTGGTCGATCGACCACCTGCTCCACCTGTTCGGAGCCTGAACCTATGGCGATCGGCATCCGGGACGAGCACGAGGATCTGCGCGCCGCAGTGCAGGGTTGGGCCGAGGCCAGAGGCGTGACTTCGGTCATGCGCCAGGCGCTCGAGGCAGAAGCCGACTCACTCCCGGACTACTGGAGCGATCTGGCTGCCCAAGGCCTATTGGCCATCCACATCGACGAGGATTTCGGGGGCCAGGGCGCCGGCGTGATCGAGTTGGCGGTGGTGGCCGAAGAGCTGGGCCGGGCCGCAGCCGTAGGGCCCTGGGACACCACGGCGATCGTGGCCGGCATGGTTGCAGCTTCTGGCGGGGCAGGGCTGGCGAAGTCGCTCCTGCCCGGTTTGGCGGACGGCAGCAAGACCGCCACGCTCGCTGTGCCCACGGCCGCGCCCGATGGGTCGCCGATGGCGCGGACAGGACTTGCCGCCGAGCCGGGTCCCAATGGGTCCCTGGTCGTGACCGGGATCTTGCGCCCCCTGGTTCACGGAGCCGTCGTCTCGCACGCCCTCGCTCCGGTGGCCACTGCCGATGGGATCAGATGGGTCCTCTTCGAGCGGGCGGACGCGGCCGAGGTGATCGAGCTTCCAAGCTTCGACCTGACCCGCCCCACCGCCTCCTGGAAGTTTGACCATGCGATCGTGGACGACGAACGGTTGCTTCACGCCTCGACCGGAGCCGTGCGCGACCTGGCCCTTGTGGTGCTCTCCGCCGAAGCCGTCGGTGGTGCCCGGTGGTGCCTCGACGTGGCCGCCGAGCACGCCCGCACCCGTGAGCAGTTCGGACGGCCTATTGGTCAGTTCCAGGGTGTCAAGCATCGGTTGGCCAATATGCTGGTCGCGGTCGAACAGGGCGTGGCCGCTACGTGGGACGCGGCCATGGTTCTTGAAGCAGAGCGCGGCTCGACGTCAGGCGCAGAGACTGATCAAGGCAGTCTGGCCGTGCAGTTGGCTGCTGCTCTGGCCCTCGACGGCTATGTGGAGTTAGCCAAAGGGGCCATTCAGGTGCTTGGGGGCATGGGCTTCACCTGGGAGCACGACGCTCACGTTCATCTGCGTCGTTCCACCACGCTGCGCCAGCTGGTCGGTGGCACAGCGCCGCTCCGAGCTGAGTCAGCCCGCCTTGCTCTGGCTGGATGGCGTCGGCGACTGTCCATCGACCTTCCCCCCGAAGCCGAGGTGTTGCGGGCCGAGGTCGATGCCTTGGTCGCCTCCATCGTCGACATCGAGAACGCGGCTGAGCGACAGGTGGCGTTGGCCGACAATGGGCTGCTCGCCCCCCACTGGCCGATCCCGTGGGGCCGCGAGGCCGGTGCTGTCGAGCAAATTGTCATCGACCAGGCGTGCGCTGAAGCAGGCCTCAAGCGACCCAATCTGGCCGTGGCTGCCTGGGCTCTGCCCACGATCATGGCTCACGGGACCACCGAGCAGACCGAACGGTTCGTCGGCCCGACCTTGCGGGGCGAGATCATCTGGTGCCAGCTGTTCAGCGAGCCAGGCGCCGGGTCGGACTTGGCGGGGCTGACGTCAAAGGCCGCCAAGATCGACGGTGGATGGTCGCTGACCGGTCAGAAAGTTTGGACGTCAGTTGCCACTCGGGCGCACTGGGGCATCTGTCTGGCCCGAACGAATCCTGATGTGCCCAAGCACCGGGGCATTACCTACTTCCTGGTGGACATGCACTCGCCAGGCATCGAGATCCGGCCTCTACGGGAGATCACCGGAGCCGCCCTGTTCAACGAGGTCTTTTTCGATGACTGCTTCGTACCGGACGAGTTGGTTGTGGGCGAGATCGACGGCGGGTGGAAACTGGCTCGGACCACGTTGGCCAACGAACGGGTCTCGCTTTCGTCGGACTCCGCCTTTGGCGGTGCCCTCGAAGCTGTGCTCGAGCGGGTGGCGGCCCGTCCCGATCTCCAAGATCCGGTCACCCTTGACCGTTTGGGTCACCTGCTAGCCGAAGCCCAGTCGTTGGCGCAGATGGGCATGCGGGTCACCTTGCGATCGGTCGGCGGGCTCCAGCCCGGGTCGGAGTCGAGCGTGCGCAAATTGCTGGGCGCTGAGTTCGACCAGAGGGTCCACGAGTTCGGTCTCGACATCTGCGGTCCCGAGGGCGCCGTGACGGAGGGCGATGCCGCCGTCTCGGCCTATATGGTCCTGCAGTCAAAGTGCATGACCATCGCCGGCGGAACCAGTGAGGTCCAGCGCAACGTGATCGGCGAGCGCCTGCTCGGCCTTCCCCGTGACCCGGAGCCTGGTCGGTGACCGGCGATGGGTCGGATTCGGCATGCTCCACCGTGAATGCGGCCGTGGCGTGAGCACATCGACGTGGCGTGGCACTGCCCTGCATCGTGGTGGGAGGATGAGCGACCGCGACCGGGGTACCAGATTGTGGTTGCATGAGGTCGACTGGCGGCCGCTCGAGGAAGGACCTGCACATGGTTGATAGCGCGCTGTACTTCGAGGACGTCGCCGAAGGCGACGAGGCCCCTGAACTCACCCACGTTCTGACCCGCACCGACCTTGTGGCCTATGCGGGGGCTTCCGGGGACTTCAATCCGATGCACCACGATGAGGTCAAGGCCACGGCCGCCGGTCAGCCCAGCGTGTTCGGGCACGGCATGTTCTCGATGGGCCTGTTGGGAACCGCCGTCACCAACTGGGTCGGGGCCGGAAGCGTCAAGCGGTTTACGGTGCGGTTCGCTCGTCAGACGTGGCCCGATGAGGAGCTGCACTCCAAAGTCGTGGTGACTGGGAAGCGCACCGAGGGCGATGCCCATCTGATCGACCTTGACGTCCGGCTGCACAATGCGGCGGGCGAGGAGAAGGTCGTGGGCGAAGCCACAGCCGAAGTGCCCTCTCGAACCTGACCCGCCGTCTCACTCGCCGACCATGGGAGGCGGTTGCGTCCCACGAGAATCTGTTGATGCCGGGTACAGTCGTCGTGCGACCGGGTCGATGCGCCGCTTTCCTGTCGCCCGGGTTTGGTGAGCGAGAGGCGGCGTGAGTGGCAGGGGAGGGCAGTGGAGCGTCGGCGGCGACAAGGCTTCCAGGCACACCTTAGGTTCACCGGGTGCGGTACGGCCATGACCTTGCTCGTGGCTGCGGCGGCCCTCCTCGCCGGATGTGGCAACGTCACCGTACTGACGGTCTCCCACGCCGGGGACACCGACGGGGTCACCTCTTCGACGATCCGGGTGGGTGCCCTCGGCTCCTTCAGTGGATTCGCCGCCTCGTCGTTCGCACCGGTGACGACGGGCGCCGCCGTCTACTTTGATCAGCTCAACGCTTCGGGTGGCGTCTTTGGCCGCAAGATCGCCTATGCCCCCGTCGTCGACGACGGGACCTCGCCCTCCGGCGACACAGCTGGTGCCCAGCGTCTGGTCCAGAGCAACGTCTTCGCCGTGGTCGGTGTGGGCACGCCGTTCTTCACCGGGTCGACGATCCTTCGATCCCAGGCCGTCCCGACATTCGGCATCCAGGAGAACGCCAATGAGCAGTGGTCGGGCTCGACCATGTTCGGGGCCGGTGGCTCGTTTATCGCTCAATCGCTCCCCATGCCTCAGGTGGCATACGTGGCCCAGCAGACCCATGCCCACGTCGCCGCCGTTCTGGCCTACAACGTGGCCCAGTCGTCGGGCGGGTGCGGGGCCGTAGTGAAGGGTCTGGCCAGGTACCACGTGAAGACCCCGGTAGTGGACTTCTCCATTCCCTACGGGGCGGCCACCCTGGACGCAGACGTGACCCGGATGCAGCAGAATCACGTCGACTTCGTGGCCACCTGCATGGACTCGACGGGCAATATCAAACTGTCCCAGACCCTCCAGCAACACGGGATGGGGACGGTCGGTCAGTACTGGCTGGACGGATACGACACCAGGATCCTGCGCAACAACCCGTCGGCATATCAGGGGGTGTACTTCCTCCTCCAGCAGACCCCGTTCGAGGTGAGCGAACTCCGCCACGGCGTCTACCCAGGGATCGATGCGTTCAACGCCGCCCTAGCCAGATACGCGCCGGGCACGCCGGCGTCAGGCACCGCCCTGGCCGGATGGGTCAGCGCCGACTTGTTCACCCAAGGCCTCCGGGCCATCGGTAACGACGTGACCCGCACTGCGCTGGTGGGAGCAATCAACCGGCTCACCTCGTATACCGCGAATGGGGCCTACCCTCCTGTCAACTGGAAGACCGCCCACAGCGGGGTCAACAACCTCGACTGCACCGCCTACGTCCGCGCCCGCCACGACCACTTCGTACCGGTCTTCACCACACCGGCCAGCGTCTACTCCTGCTACGACCAGTCCGGCTCGGCCCATCTCTCCACGGAGACGGTCATCACACTTCCCCTCCAACCAGGGGTTCCCGGCAAGTGATCCAGTTCCTCAACTACGCCGTTCCCGGGGTCCCGTTCGGCTGCGTGTTCGCGCTCATGGCAGTTGGTCTGGTGCTGACCTACAAGGCCTCGGGTGTCTTCAACCTGGCGTTCGGAGCCCAGGCCTTCGTGTCGGCCCTGGCCTTTGTGTCGCTGGTTCAGGATGGCTGGCCACGTTGGGCCGCCACCACAATCGCCGTGGCCGTCATCGGACCATTCGTCGGCGTGGTACTCGACCGCCTCCTGTTCCGGCGCATACGCACCGCCTCGCCGCTGGTCAAACTGGTGCCCTCACTCGGACTACTGGTGGCCCTGCCCCAGGTAGCGCTCATCATCGCCGGTTCGACGCCCACAATTCCTCCGCCTGCCATTGTGGGCGACGCCCAGCGGGTCTACCTCCACCTCGGGTCGGTACCCTTGAGTGGCCTCGAACTTTCGATCATCGCTTCGACGGTCATCGTGGTCGGCGGACTGATCGTCCTGTTCCGATTCACTCCGGTCGGTCTCGAGATGCGGGCCGTGGTCGAAAGCCCCCGGATGACCGAGTTGGCCGGTGTCAACGCTGGTCGAGTGAGCGCCTTTGCCTGGATCTTGTCGAGCATGATGGCCGCTCTGGCCGGTGTACTACTGGCGCCGCTCTATTCGCAGCTCGACCCCCAGAACTTCACTGTGCTCCTGGTGTGGGGCGTTGCCGGAGCGGTCATCGGACGGTTCGCCAGCCTCCCGTTGGCCCTGCTGGGCGGCCTCGCCCTCGGCGTAGTCCAGCAGGTGATCGCCGGGTACATTCCGGCCGGCGTGATCGCCAACGGTCTGCGACCGTCCCTGCCCTTTGTCGTACTACTTGTCTTTCTGCCCCTCACTCGTGAGCGCCAGCTCGACGACCCGTTGTCGGGATGCGACCCGCCTTCGGCAGCTGTAGAACAAGGTACCGTCGGCTACCGGTCGGCCAGCACGGTTGCAGCATCGGAAGGGACTGTGCACTCCGTCGGAATCTGGCACCAGCGCCTTACTGCAGTTCCCGGCGGGCGCATGGCCGGCGTATTCACCCGCCGCCCCACCGCGACCTTGTCGTGGGTGTTGGCCTTGGTAGCTGTGGTGTCGGCCCTGACCTGGGTGCCTTCCGACTGGCTGTTGACCATGAATCAGGGAGTGGCCTTCGCCATCATCTTCCTTTCCCTCACGTTGTTGACCGGGATGACCGGCCAGATCTCGCTATGCCAGGCGACGTTCGCCGGACTCGGTGGATTCATGGCTGGGCAGATGGCCAACCATTTCGGCTTGCCCATCGTGCTCGGGATGGTGGCCGGAGGACTGCTGGCCGCCATGCTCGGCGTATTGGTCGCCATCCCCACGCTCCGTCTTGCCGGGTTGCCACTGGCCCTCGCAACTCTGGCGTTCGCCCTACTCGCCGACAACATCCTCTTCCCCAACTCGTGGATCGGGAACGGTGCCAGCGGTGTCGTCCTGCCCCGGCCCTCGGCCGGGCCCATCAGCTTCGCCGCGGCCAAGCCGTTCTTCGTGCTGTCGTTGATCGTGCTGGCTGTTGCCGCGGGCGTCGTGAAGCTGGTGGGCGACGGGACCATTGGCCGCTATCTGTCGGCCGTGCGGGGAAGTGAGCTGGCCGCTAACTCCGTAGGTATCGATGTCTACCGGTTGCGGGTCCTGGTCTTCGCTCTGTCGGCTGCTTTGGCCGGCGTGGGGGGCGCCCTGTTCGGGTCGTTGGAAGGTTCTCTGTCGGCTAACGACTTCGGTTATCAGATCTCGGCTGTTCTCCTGGTGGTGGTAGCCATCGTAGGCCTCGGGTCGATCACAGGAGCGGTGGTGGCGGGCGTCGTCTATGCGACCCTCCAGGTGGCCGTGACGTCGCTGCCAACCCGGTTCGCCGGCCTGGTGGCTGTACTCTTCGGATTGGCCACCCTCAGCTATACCCGCCACCCTGAAGGCTTCCTCGATGTACTGAGCGGCAAGGCCCAAGGGCTGATCGCCGACTGGCGTTCGCGTCGTCTCCGGGGTGGTCCGTCGGACCGGGCGATGACACCGGACGCGCCAGTGAAGCGGCCGTCGGCCGAGCCCAGCCCGGTTGCCGGCGGCCCGGTCGTCGGGGGAGCAGGATGAACTCAGCCGACGGGACGGTCCTGCCCGGCGGGACGGTCGTGCCTGGCGGAACGGAGCTGCTCGTTGCCCGGGGCATTACCAAGCAGTTCGGGGGCATCGTGGCGCTTGACCATGTCGACCTGGTCGTGGCCGCCGGTGAGGCGGTCGGTGTGATCGGACCCAACGGAGCCGGAAAGACCACGCTGTTCAACTGCCTGTTCGGCCTAGAGGAACCCGATGAGGGCCTTGTCACCTTCGACGGCCGGCGCATCGACCGGCTCCCGGTGTGGAAGCGGAGCCGGATGGGCATTGGCCGTACGTTTCAACGCATGCAGCTGTTCGAAGGGATGACTGTCGCTGACCACCTTCTCGTCGCCGAGCAGGCGGCGAGTGGGACCGTCCGGATCTGGCGGGACCTCGTCCACCGAGGCGGGCCCACTCCGGTGGAGCTCAACCACGTCGAAGAAGTCCTCGAGCTGCTCGGAATCGCCCAACTTGCCGGCCGGCCCGTCGAAACCCTCGACCTCGGGCACGCACGACTCGTTGAGCTGGGCCGGGCCATGATGGGCACGCCCCGGCTGCTGATGCTGGACGAGCCGTCGTCAGGCCTGGACGCTGACGACACGGCTCGGCTGTCCCGCATCCTCGGTGAGACGAGGCGCTCGACCGGAGTGTCCGTCCTGCTTGTCGAGCACGACCTGGCTCTGGTGGAGTCGTCCGTCGATCGGCTGGTGGTATTGAATTTCGGAAAGGTCCTGGCCTCAGGAAGGGTTGACGAGGTCCTGGCCGAGCCTGAGGTGCGGCGGGCCTACCTCGGAATCACTACATGATGCCTCAACCGGGCGACACGGGCGACACGTGCCTGTTGGGCATTGCTGCCGTCGAAGGCATTCTGGAGCTGCGTGGGGTGGGAGCCGCCTACGGACCCTACGAGGCCCTGTTCGATGTGTCGCTGACGGTCCGACCAGGGCGGGCTCTCGCCCTGGTCGGCGCCAACGGGGCCGGCAAATCGACTGTGGCCCGGGTGGTGTCTGGTCTGGTGCCGACCACGCGGGGGACGATCCGGTTCGACGGTCGGGACATCACCGGGCAGCCCGCGTACGAGATCGCCCGGTTGGGCCTGTCGCAACTGACCGAGGGACGTTCGGTGTTCGCTTCACTCACGGTGGAGGAGAACCTCACCCTGTCATTCCGGCGGGCCTTCGGGCGAAAGGGTGTGCCCGATGCCCTGACCCAGGCCTATGGGTCATTCCCTCAGCTGGAAGAGCGGCGCTCCCAGTCGGCGGGGACACTGTCTGGCGGTGAGCAGCGAATGTTGGCACTGGCCCGAGTGCTGGTACTCCACCAGAAACTCCTGGTCGTCGACGAGTTGTCCTTCGGACTGGCCCCGGTCGTGGTGGACGAGGTCTACGCCGCACTCGAGCGTGTGCTGGCCGCCGGAACGTCACTGCTGCTCATCGAGCAGCACGTTGACCGAGCCCTGGTGCTGGCTGACGATGTGGTCGTCCTCAGCAATGGTCGGGTCGTCTACGACGGCTCGGTGGCCGGGCTCGAGGGCCGCCTGGGCGACCTGGTGCTCGGCCGTGCTGGGCCCGGGGAGGGGTAGGACCTCCCCGGGTGGGCTATCGGGACGTGAGTCGCTCGGCGGTTCAGCTGATCAGGCGTCAGGCGGTCAGTCGGTCAGGCGTCAGGCGGTCAGTCGGTCAGGCGGTCAGGCCAGACTGAACGGCGGGACGCCCGATGAGACATCTTTGAACAGCTCGCCCTTGGCCGCGCCCAGCTCGGACAGGGTCCATGCTGAGTCCCGATGGATCTCGCCGACGGCATGGAAGCCGCCCATGGCCCAGATGTCGCCGCCGTAGACGATGAAGTTCTGGCCGCTGATGTCGGCGGCCTCCTCGGTGGCTAGGAAGGTGACCAGCTGGGCTACGTTGCGAGGGTCGAATTTGTCGAAGCCGCTATCGGACTTGGCCATCTCGCCGAAGATGTTCTCGGTCATCCGGGTACGGGCCCGGGGGCTGATCGAGTTGCAGGTGATGCCGTAGCGTCCGAGCTCACGGGCGAGGACCCAGGTCATCGAGGCGATCCCGGCTTTGGCCGCCGAGTAGTTGGCCTGGCCGGCGTTGCCGAACAGCCCGGCTTCCGACGAGGTGTTGATAATGCGACCGGAAACATCTTCGCCCGCCTTGGCCCGAGCCCGCCAGTAGACCGAGGCGTGGTGGGCGGGGGCGAAATGGCCCTTCAGGTGGACACGGATGACGTCGTCCCAATCGGACTCGTTCATGTTGAAACACATCTTGTCCCGCAGGATGCCGGCGTTGTTGACCAGGATGTCCAACTGTCCGAACGTGTCGACGGCCTGGTCGACCAGGGCCTTGGCACCCTCCCAAGAGCTGACGTCCGAGGCGTTGACAGCGGCGTCGCTGCCTCCTTGTTTGATGAGTTCGACGACCTCCTCGGCCGGATGTTTGTCGTCGCCTTCACCCTGCAGGGATGCGCCGACGTCGTTGACAATGACCTTGGCGCCCTCGGAAGCCAGCATGAGAGCCTCCTCCCGTCCGATTCCGCGACCTGCGCCGGTGACGATGGCTACCTTGCCCTCGAGCATTCCCATGGTTGTCCTCCTGAGTGGATCCGTAATTGTCGTCGATCGGTGATCGATCCTCTGGCCGCGCACGTTGACGATGTGGCGGAATCGGGGAAGCATGGCCGAAACCCACCTCCTCCGCAAGACAGGACGACTCCGTGACCCCACCTGCGAACCCAGTTGCCGGCAGCTCCACAGCCGTGTCCGAAGGGAGACCCTTGGCCGGACGATCGGCCCTCATCACCGGGGGCGGCCGGGGAATCGGACGGGCCATCGCGCTCGGCCTGGCTGCTGACGGTTGCGCTGTAGCCATCAATTACCGGAAGGACGCCGACGCTGCGGCGGCCACCGTGGCCGACATCGAGGCGTTGGGGGCCAGAGGGCGCGCCTACCCGGCGTCGGTCGATGACCCGGACGCAGCCACCGGCCTGGGCCAAACGGTGCTCGACGACTTCGGGCCGGTCGACATCCTGGTGTGCAACGCCGGGATCGCCAGTCGAGGCGGCACGGTTACGGAGACGTCGCTCGATGAGGTCGATCGGCTCATGCGGACCCACGTCTACAGCGCCTTCCAGCTGTGCCAGGTCCTGCTTCCGGTCATGCGGCACGAGGCCAGGGCCGACCTCATCTTCATCTCCTCGGTGGCCGCTCGACTGATGGGGGCCCGATCTGCGCCGTACACGATGGCCAAGGTGGCACTTGAGGCGTTGGCCCTGACGCTGGCCAAGGAGGAGAGGATCAATGGCATCCACGCCAATGTGGTGGCCCCCGGTCTGGTTGACACCGAGATGGGCCGCCGGCTGGTGCGCGGCGCCTTGGGGATTGGCGACATCTCGGCACTGGATGCAACCTCGCCGTACGGTCGGGTGTGCCGGCCCGAGGACATCGCTGACGTGGTGCGTTTCCTGGTGTCGCCGGCCGCTGGCTACGTGAACGGTCAGGTGGTGTCGGTGGACGGGGGTGGCTGAAGCCGGTCGTCCGTGGTCGCCGAGCCGCCACTGGAACCGCCTACCGGGCGTCATCCTGCGTGGTGCCGATGGTAGGTTCCCCGACCAAGACCGACGATTCCCGACCGACGAACGGAGCAGGCATGGTTGGAGAAGACGCGACTGGCGGCAATGATGTGGTGGCCGGACTGTCGGCCAGGGTCATCCGGCAGTATGACCGAATCGACAACAAGATCCGTCGAGAGGCCACCCGCATGGCCGGACTGTCGTTCACCCAGCTCTCGCCTCGAGAGGCCACCCGTGTGGCCTATAACGTGTTGCTCCGCCGGGACCCGGACGCGACGGCCTGGGACGACTACACCGGCGCACTCACTAGCCACCAGATGACCTATGAGGACATGGTCGACCGGATCCGGACCTCCACCGAATTCCGTGTGGTGGCCCAGCCTCAGGCCGCCGGACTGCACGGTTCGCTTCATGCCAGTCGCTGCGAGTTCATCGTCGGGCTGCCCCCGGCCCAGCGCATCATCGACGTTGGCGGAGGGCACACCTCGGACGGACGGGGCGCACTGGTGGTGCTCGGGTACCCCTACGACTTCGACGAGTTGGTCATCGTCGACCTTCCCCCCGACGATCGCCACGACCTCTACAAGTCGGACCGTTTCGGCGATGGAGTCACCGATCGGGGCCGAGTCCGCTATGAGTACCGGTCGATGGTGGATCTTTCGTTTGCGGACGAGGCATCCGTGGATCTGGTCTACAGCGGTCAGTCCATCGAGCACGTGCCCGAGTCAGCTGGCGATGAGGTGCTGGCTGGGGCATTCCGGGCACTTCGTCCGGGTGGTTACATGGCCATCGACACGCCGAATGGTCGGTTGTGCCGGATGCAGCAGGACAATTTCATCGACCCCGACCACGAGGTCGAGTACACGCTCGAGCAGCTGCAGGACAAGGTGATCCGGGCCGGATTCGAGATCGAGACCATCCGAGGCCTCAATTGGGGCGGGCCCGGCGTGGCCCAGGGTCGATTCGACCGCGCCGCGCTGTCAGCCAACTACGGGATCTTCCACGCCGCCGACGAGTGCTACCTGCTGGCCTTCCTCATCCGTAAACCGGGCTGAGGAGTCGCCAACCGTCGAGCTTCCGACTACCGATCCGCTTGTGGCATCAGGATCAATCGTTGACTGGCCAATCAGTCGGTGGCCGGTTCGAGGACGAGTACGGGTATGACACGGTCGGTCCGCTCTTGGTACTCGGCATAGGGCGGGTAGGCGGCGACAGCTCGTTCCCACCACACTGCACGTTCGTCGCCCTCGACCTCGCGTGCCAGCCGGTCCGAAGTCGCCGGCCCGTCCCGCAGCTCGACATGGGGCTCGGTCACCAGGTTGCGGTACCAGAGGGGATGGGTCGGAGCACCACCTTGGGACGCTACGAGAGCATAGATCCCGTCGTGCTCCACACGCATCAACGGTGTCTTGCGAAGCTTGCCGGTCGAAGCACCGCGGTTGGTGACGATGACCACCGGCATTCCGGTGTCGAACAGGGTGGTTCCTTCGGTCCCCCCGGAGGATTCGTAGAGATCGACCTGATCGCGGACCCATTGCTGCGAGCTCGGCTCGTAGTCTCCTGTAAGTGGCATAGCCCTCCCGTCGGCGGTACCGCATCAGTCAACACGCTGCCTGCGGCTGGTGCCAGCGAGGCGGACGCGATGGGGTTGCTGCCCCCGACTGTCTGCTGAGTGCGGGCGAGAGGATTCGAACCTCCACCCCCGAAGGGACCGGGACCTAAACCCGGCGCGTCTGCCGATTCCGCCACGCCCGCATGGCGGCCAGACTACTGAGGTGTGAGCGGGCAACCGGAAGTTGGTCAAAGGAGTGCAGGAGACCCCTGGCTATAGTCGCCCTGTGCCGACCCCGCCTGACGCCCCGTCTCCCGCATCTCCTGACTCACTGAACCTGAGCCCGAACCTGAATCTGGCCACGGCCGACGGTGCCGATGCGACGGCCGAGGTAGCCGAGCGCATCCGCTACCTCGATGATGTGATGGCCGAGATCGACGCAGAGGTCCGGAGACGCCGGGCCTCGGGCGACCTGCCGGCCGGTCTGGAGCGCGAGCTCGACGAGCTCTTCCTCGAGTTCTCGCCCGTCGGCCTGCAGGGTCGAGCTCGCCTGCGCGAGACGCTGTCGCTCGTCGACGGATCGGCCTACGTCGACATCGCCGTTCCGACGGCGTCCAACAAGGCGGTGGGGAGCTACGTCAAGCGGGCCGTGCGCAAGGGCCTGGGCTGGTACATGAACTTCATCGTCACCCAGATCGTGAAGTTCGCCTGGTCGGTATCGCGTATGTTCCACGTGGTCGTCGACCACATCGAGGACCTCGAGGCCACGGTCGAGGCACACAGGTCGCCCGACCTACCGGCTGCAGTGGTGCCTGCAGCCCACACCGGGACCACCTGGTGGGCTCCGGCGGCGGTCACAGCATTGGCCTCGATGCCCGACCGGGTCGTGGTGGGGGATTGCGGCGATGGATCCCTGGTCGAGGTCCTGGGCGCGGCCGGAGTCGATGCCTACGGGGTGGATCCGTCCGAGTTGGCCCTGGAGCCGGCTCTTGATCGCGGCGTCGACGTGCGGGCCGAGTCGATCCTCAGGCACCTCGATGTGGTCTCTGGTGAGGCGCTGGGCGGGATCGTGTTGACCGGTTCGGTCCAATGGCTCCGACCGAATGAGCGCGAGCACCTGCTCGAACTGGTCTCGTCCCGGATCATGATCGGCGGGGTGCTGGTCCTCCATTCGGCCTCGCCTGAGTCCTGGGCCACCGCAGGCTCGCCGGTCGTCCGGGACCTGGCCCCCGGGCGACCGCTCCATCCCGAAACCTGGTCCCTCCTGCTCAGTAGCCGCGGGTTCTCGGTGACGGCCACCGTGCTGGGCGGCGACGACCGCCGGCTCGCCCACGTGAGCACTGCCGCCGCCGATGGTACCGCCGTCAATGCCGCTATCGACGCCATCAACGAGCTTCTGCTCGGCCCTACGGAGTTCCTCGTGGTCGCCACGCGGGTGCGGTGACAGCCGTCCACCAGTTTGTTCCTGCACTCCTGCCGCGCGATGCGACGGGGGACCACACCCGCGCACTGCGGGACGCCCTCCGGTCGGCCGGGTGGGAATCGGACATCTACGTCGAGGCGGCCCACGATGAACTCCAGGACGAGGCGACCTACTTCGAGGAGTACCCGGCCCGATCACGACCGGGTGACATCCTGCTCTACCAACTCGGGACGTCGTCACCGGTAGCCGAGTTCCTCCTGGGCCGGGATGAGCCGCTGGTGCTCGACTATCACAATGTCACTCCCGACTATTTCTACGAGGGGTGGGAGGCGCACACCGTGGCCAAGGTGGCGCTCGCCAGGGACCAGGTCGCGGCACTCGCTCCGCATGCCGTTCTGGGTATCGCCGACTCGGCCTTCAATGCTCGCGAGCTCGAATCGCTCGGCTGTAAGGCAACGGCAGTGGTGCCGATCTTGGTCGACCTCCACCTCGACGCCGGCGTGGACGAGCGGGAGCGATCCCGCCTGGCCGACGACCACGGGGACGCCACCGTGTTGTTGTTCGTCGGGCGCATCTCACCCAACAAAGCGCACGAGCGCCTGGTCGAGGCGCTCTTCGTCTACCGCAAGTTGTACGACCCCCGTGCCCGGCTCCACCTCGTCGGCCCGACGGTCACGCCGGCCTACGCCGAGGCAGTGTTCGCCTACGCCGAGGAGTTGGGCCTGGCCGCCGCTGTCCGCCACGGTGAAGGGTTGACCGATGCCGAACTCGCAGCCTGGTACCAGGACGCGGACGTGTTCGTGTGCCTGTCCGAGCACGAAGGATTCTGCATCCCGCTGCTCGAGGCCATGCGGGCAGGGACCCCGATTGTGGCCCTTGACGCCGGGGCAGTTGGCGAGACCCTTCGCGATGCCGGCATCCTGCTGTCCACAGCCCGGCCGGCATTGGTAGCGGCTGCCGTAGCCCGGGTCTGTACCGACGAGGTCCTGGCGGCTCGTCTGGTCGAGGCCGGTCGCCGGCGCCTGGCCGACTTCGCTGCCGCCGTCACCCGGCAGCGATTCGTCGACGTGCTTGGTGCCGTCGCCAACGCCGAGCAGGTGGTGTCGTGAAGCTGACGTTCGTCACCCCGCGCTATGGCACCGAGGTGATCGGCGGAGCCGAGACGGCCGCCCGCATGTTGGCCGAGCGACTGTCCAAACGGCCCGGCTGGGAGGTTGATGTGCTCACCAGTTGCGCCCTCGACCATTTGACCTGGCAGAACACCGAGCCTCCCGGGACGAGTGAGATCAATGGGGTGACCGTACACCGGTTCCCGACCGCCTCGCCCCGGACGCTCGACTACTTCGCTCTCGATGGCGAGATCCGGGTAGCCCCTGAAGTGGCGACGCTCGCTCAGACTCGTCAGTGGGTGTCGCTCAACGGCCCGATGTGCCCCGGCCTGGTGGACGCAGTGGCCGAATGTGACGCCGACGTGATCGCCTGCTACCCGTATCTGTTTGCCACCACGGTAGATGCCATCGCCGTGTCCAAGGTGCCCGTCGTGCTCCATCCGGCGGCCCACGACGAGCCAGCGCTCTACTTTGCGGCGTTCCGTCGAAGCTTCCGCGACATCGACGGCCTCGTGTACCACACCCGTGCCGAGCGGGACCTGATGGAGGACGTGTTCCGGATCGGGGCCCGTCCTCAGGTGGTGCTGGGGCTCGGAGTCAACGATCCGTCCGGAGCCGGACGTCGAGGAGGTGACCTACTCGGCCTGGGTCTGCGCCCCTATCTCTGCTATCTGGGCCGGGTCGACGAGCACAAAGGCTGCGGCATGCTGGCCGACTACTTCGCCGAGTACAAGCGCCGGAACCCGTCCGATCTGGCCCTGGCATTCGTGGGACCCGTCTCGGCCAAGTCGCCCGACCACCCGGATATCGTGGTGACCGGCACGGTGTCCGAGGCCGACAAATGGGACATTCTGGCCGACGCCCAGGTGATGGTTACCCCCTCTGCGTACGAGTCGTTCTCGCTTGTGGTGCTTGAAGCCTGGACGCTGGGCATCCCGGTGTTGGTCAACGGGGGATGCGCCGCCACCATGGAGCATTGCACCCGATCGGGAGGCGGGCTCTGGTTCGACTCCTATCTGAGCTTCGAGGCCACCGTCGATCGGATGGTCGGTGACGCCTCGCTACGTGCCGCACTTGGCGACGCCGGAAAGCGCTACACGGCTCGCAACTACCTGTGGCCGTCGATCATCGATCGCTATGCGAATTTCCTTCAAGGTGTGGCGGCCCGCGGCCGTCGGGTGCCGATGCGCACGGCGCGCCTTGAGCTCCAATCCGGAGGAACGGCCTACGTACGTGAAGGAGGTGGCGTTGATGGCTGATCCGACCGAACTAACCGAGCAGAACACCCCGGGGGTGGGCAGTGCACCGGACAGCGAGCCGCCGACGGTGCTGGCCGCCGACGAACGCGGCCTGCTCGAGGCGTTCGACCGCCTGGCGCCCCAGGGGACAGTGCGCTGGAATTTCGATGATGCCTCGCGGCGCCTGGTTGAGCCGGACGAGGCCCCCGGACGACCAGCCGGGTGGAGTGGGTTGCCCGCCGACCTGTGGCAACGAGGCCGCAGCACCAAAGCCAGCGAGCGAGTACTCGGTGACGTGGTCACGGTCGTGGCCCAGGATCTCTCCGAGTACACCGATCGGGCGGTCGAGGAGGGCCACCAGGTGGTGGCGCGCGAATTGGCCGAACTCCGACGGACCACATTCGATGCCATCCGTTTTCTGGCAGCCCGCGTCGAGCGTCTCGAGGCCGCGGTGGACCCGGTGGGTTTGCGGGCCGGCCAGCTCGACTTGCCTGTCTTCGACAGCTCGGAGTGGTCGAATGCCGCCGCCGGTTGGGCAGAATTCCGCGCCGATCTTCCCGTGGTGATCGGCGAGTTGGGTGACAGGGCGCTGCTGACGGCCCTGGCCGGCAGCGGGGTAGAGGTGGAGGGCGTCGATCCGAGGGGCACCGTCGTGTGGGACGTTGATGCTGACCATGAGGTCGGTACGGGTCGGATCGAGATCATGCTCGCCGAAGTGGTGGACTACCTGCGCTCGCTCCCCGATGCCAGCCGGGGCTGCGTGGTATTGGGCGGCTGCGTCGACCGGTCCGACCTACCCCGGAAGATGGACCTGGTCGATGAGGCCTGCCGGGTGGTGGCCCGTGGCGGTTCGCTTGTCCTGCTGAGCACGGATCAGATGGCGTGGGACACCTCCCTCGGCCCGGTTGTCCGAGACCTCCTGCCCGGTCGCCCCCTCCACCCTGAGACATGGCTGGCCGTGCTTGCTGGTCGCGGCCTGCCTGGCGCGACGTGGCTTCGCGCTGCAACGGGGAGTGTGCACGCCGTGGTGGCCGAGGTCGGGCGATGAGCGGCATCCACCTCTTCGTGCCGATGCTGCATGTGCGCGACGCGGTGGGGGAGCACACCCGGGCACTGCGCGCGCTCCTGGTGGCCGACGGCATCGAGTGTCGGATCTACACCGAGACGCCTGACCCCCACACGGCTGAGGAGACCCGCCCCTACCTCGCCTACGCGGACGACGCGTCGCCGGGCGACGTGCTGGTCTACCAGATGGCGACGCGATCTGACATGGCCGACTGGTTGGTGGGCCGGCCCGAGCCGGTCGTAGTCAACTACCACAGCCTCACGCCGCCGGAATTCTTCGCACCATGGAACAATTGGATTGCCCGACACCAGGCGAGGGCAGCCTTGGAACTGCGTCGGCTGGCGCCGACGGCTGTGCTCGGTATCGGGGTGTCCGAGTTCGACGCCGGCGAACTGCGAGACAGCGGCTGCACCGACGTGATCGTGATCCCCGTGGTCAACGTGCGGATCCCGCCGGTCGAGCCCCAGGCGGCAGAGGAGGCCGAATTGCGTGCCCGGCAGCACGATGGTCCCCGTTGGCTGTCGGTGGGTCGGCTCGCCCCCAACAAGGCCCACCAGGACGTGATCGCCGCATTGTTCGTGGCCCGGGCCACTACGTCGCCCGCCGCGACATTGACCATCGTCGGCTCGCCTTCCGAGCCGACCTACGCCCGTGCCCTGCGCCGCTATGTGGCAGATCTGGGGATGTCCGGAGCGGTTGAGTTCGTGTCTCGCCTCAGCGACACCGAGTTGGCCGCCCGCTACACGACATCCGACGTCCTGGTGATGTTGTCCGAGCACGAGGGGTTCGGGGTGCCGTTGGTGGAAGCCATGCTGTACGGGCTTCCCGTGGTGGCATTTGCCGCCGGGGCCGTGGCCGAAGTGGTAGGAGATGCAGGGATTCTGCTCAACGCCAAGGGACCCCGCCGAGTTGCCGAAGCAGTGGCCTCACTGCTGGCCGATCCGGAACGCCGACAGGCAGTGGTCGCTGCTGGCCGAACCCGTCCCGCCGTCCTCGGACTGGACCGGGCCGGATCCGACCTGGTGCAGGCGTTGCAGCGGGTGGCCGACCGGGCATCGGGTGGCGTCAGGGACCTTGTTCCGGGCAACCCCGTGCGTCCGGCAGCACCCCTGAGCCACTAGGATCATCGCTCATGGATTCCCATCTTCGCACACCCCCGTTCACGTTCTTTGCAGGCACGGCAGACGCCGCCACCACCCCGGAGATGAAGTCGGGCGCCGATGTCGGGCCCGCCTCCGACATCTTCCAGAGGCTGCTCAAGGAGCGGATCGTGTTCATCGGGTCGGCCATCGACCAGAACACGGCCAACCTGGTGTGTTCCCAGCTGATCCTGCTCGAGGCCGAGAACCAGGAGAAGGACATCTCGGTGTACATCAACTCGCCGGGCGGATCTGTCACCGATGGTCTGGCCATCTACGACACGATGCAGTACGTGCGTTGTGACGTGCGGACCATCTGTGTAGGTCTGGCCGCTTCGATGGGGCAGTTCCTGCTCTGCGCCGGAACCCCGGGCAAGCGGTTCGCCCTGCCCCATAGCCGGATCCTGATGCACCAGCCTTCGGGCGGCATGCAAGGCCAGGCCTCGGACATCGCCATCCAGGCCGAGCAGATCATCTATCTCAAGCGGATGCTGGCCGAGCGCATCGCCTTCCACACCGGCCAGCCGGTGGAGCGCATCGAGGCCGACTCGGATCGCGACCGCTGGTTCACCGCTGAAGAGGCCCGTGAGTACGGGTTCATCGACGAGGTCATCCAGAAGGACGCCATGCAGGTACCTGCTGCCGGCTCGGGTTCCGCCACCTGATGAGTCTCGGCATTGACGAGCCGGCCTCGGCCGGCTCCGAGCCTGATCCGGACCGACCGACGGTCATCGGCGGGAGTACGCGTTTCGTTCCCGGCCAGAGCAATGACCGGATCACGATCGTCAACGGCAAGGTCCAATTGGGCCAGCGCCTGGTCGACCTGTGGCGCAACCGCGATCTGCTGATTCTGCTCACACGGACCGAGCTCAAGGTCAAGTACAAAGAGTCGGTCCTCGGCTACGCCTGGTCGATGCTGAACCCGGCCCTGGTGCTCGGCATCTATTACATGATCTTCAAGGTCATCTCGCGCACGCCCCAACCGCACTTCGCCATCTGGCTGTTCTGCGGGCTGATCGTGTGGAACCTCTTCAACAACTCTGCCCAGGCCTCGACCACCGTGGTCGTCGGCAAGGCCGGGATCATCAAGAAGGTGGCATTCCCACGCGAATTGCTGGCCATGTCCACGGTGGGCGTGGCCATCGTGCTGTTCGCCATCCAGGTCGTGGTTCTGGTGATCTTTCTGGCTGCGTTCCAGCTCATGCCGGACTGGACCTTGCTCTGGCTCCTGCCCCTGGCGTTCGTCGCACTGCTGGTGTTCACGAGCGCCGTGTCGATCTTCTTGTCGGCCGTCAACGTGTACCTGCGGGACACCCAGCACCTCAGCGAGGTCGCGCTGATGGCATGGTTCTGGCTCACCCCGATCGTCTACCCCTACGGCCAGGTGTCCTCCCATCTGGCCAAGTACCACCTGACGTGGCTGTACCTGGCAAATCCCATCGCGCCGATCGCCATGACCTTCCAACGGGTGATCTATGCCCAGACGTCGTACACGGTGACGAAGGCGGGGGTTTCCAACACCTATCCGCTGCTCCCCGCCTACGGTCCGGGCTGGTACGCCATGATGATCGGCATCGTATTCGTGGTCAGTGTCGGCCTCTTCCTCCTCTCGTTGATCGTGTTCGGTCGGCTCGAGGGCAACTTCGCCGAGGAGCTCTGAGCCGTGGCTACCGCCATCGAGGTGCGGGACATCTCCAAGCAATTCAAGCTCTACACCGAAAAGCAGACGTCGCTCAAGGAGCGGATCATCAAGGGCGGCAAGATGCCCTACACCCCGTTCTGGGCCCTCAAGGACATCAATGTCGACATCGACCAGGGGGAGACGTTCGGTATCCTCGGCCGCAACGGCTGCGGTAAATCGACACTCCTCAAGTGCATTGCCGGCATCCTCAAGCCGACGTCGGGGGAGATCCGGGTGCGGGGCAGTCTGGCCGCCATGCTGGAGCTGGGAGC
The DNA here is from genome assembly GCA_043784065.1 of Acidimicrobiaceae bacterium. Classification (GTDB taxonomy): domain Bacteria; phylum Actinomycetota; class Acidimicrobiia; order Acidimicrobiales; family RAAP-2; genus Bog-756. Next base: position 4,308 of record JAYVYR010000001.1, on the reverse strand, counting down.
CGGATTCCAGCCTGATCTCTCTGGTCGAGACAACATCTTTCTCAACGGCTCCCTGCTCGGGCTGTCCCATGCCGACATCGCGAAACGCTACGACGACATCGTCGCATTTGCCGAGCTCGAGGACTTCATCGACAACCAGGTGAAGTTCTATTCGTCGGGCATGTATGTCCGGCTCGGTTTCGCGGTCGCTGTCAACGTAGAACCCGACGTGTTGCTGGTGGACGAGGTCCTGGCCGTCGGTGATGCCTCGTTCCAGCGAAAGTGCATGGACCATGTCAAGAAGTTCCAGCGCGAGGGACGGACCATCCTGGTGGTAAGCCATGCCACTGATGTGATGCGCCAGAACTGTCAACGGGTGATGGTGATGAACCATGGCCAGGTCATCACCATTGACGAACCGGGTGAGGGGATCCGGGTGTTCCTGGCCGACCTGCTCGGCGTCGGGACTCTTGAGCATTCCGAGTCAGGGGGCATTGAGGGCAACGTGCTCGCTATCGGCCCCGTCCACGCCGATCATGGCGGCAGTGGTGAGCGGATGCACCTCTACCCGGGTGAGTCCCTCACTGTCGCAGCCGATCTCGACAGCCTGGCAGCCGTGCCCAACGCCATGGCCACCATCGCTATCCACGACGACAACAACGAGCTGGTGTTCGCCTCCGACCCGGACGATCCGATGTGCGCCATCGAAGTCCCCGAAGGTGGAGGTATCGTGCGCTTCCACTTTCCCGAGGTCCCACTGCTCGACGGCACCTACTCGGTCAGTGTCGGCGTGCGCAGCGCCACGGACACGGCAATTTTCGACTGGAAGGATCAGGTCACCAAGTTCGAGGTGGCCAACCCGGGCCGTGCCACCGGCCGGGTGCGTCTGCTGCCGGACATCAGCTTCCGGTTACGTGGCCTCGGCCACACCGGCGAGGTGCCGGCCGTGGGCGCTGAATTCGCGCCGTCCCCACTTCCAGGCTGGGAGGAGTCGACGGCGTGAGTGTGGTCCGGATCGACCAGGTGATCCCCACGCTGGCCAGCCGGGATGCCATCGGCGGCCACGTGCTGCAGCTCCGGGACTTGCTGCGGGTCCGCGGTTACGCCTCCGACATCTACTACGGCAACGCCAGCTCTGACCGCTTCGACGAGGGCTATCCGATCACCCGGATCGGCGACCCGTCGAGCAGCGGTCGGGTGCTGCTCTACCAGCTGTCCATCGGAAGCGGCGCGGCCGATATCTTCCGCGACCGGCCGGAGCGCAAGTTCGTCAACTACCACAACATCACACCGGCCGACCTCCTAGAGGACTGGATCCCGTCTGTGGGCGAAGAAGTCCGGTGGGGGCGGGCTCAGCTGCGTGATCTGGCCAAGGTCACCGAGTTCGCCATCGCCGACTCGGTCTTCAATGAGATGGAGTTGCGCGCCGCCGGCTATCCGTCGACCACTACGGTGCCGTTGCTCATCGACCCTGAAGACTTCACCGGTTCTCCCGACCCAGCCCTGGCCGCCCGCCTGGCCCGCCAACGGTCGAAAGGAGGCACGGACCTGCTCTTCGTCGGCAAAGTCTCGCCGCACAAGGGCCAGCACGATCTGGTCAAGGCCCTGGCCGCCTATCGGCACCTGTATGACCCGATGGCCCGGCTCCACATCGTGGGGAGCGCCATCTCCGAGGAGTACCAGCAGGCGGTGGCACGGTTCGCCGATGAGCTGGACCTGACCGATGCCGTCAATTGGGCCGGCTCGGTTACCCACGAGGAGTTGATCGCCTACTACGAGGGATGCGACGTCTTCTTGTGCCTGTCCAATCACGAGGGCTTCTGTGTCCCTCTGCTCGAGTCGATGTACCACCGCCTACCTATCGTCGGGTGGCAGAGTACGGCCGTACCGGAAACGGTCGCCCAGGCCGGGCTGATCCTGACCGACAAGGAGCCGGCACGGGTGGCCGCCGCCATCCACCGTGTGGTCGACGACGCTGGCCTGCGGGGCGAACTGGCCAGAGCGGCCGGTGAGCGGGTCGGCTGGTTCGGCCTGCCGAGGGTGAAGGACGGGTTCGTGGCAGCCCTCGAGGCCGCCTGCGCGGCGTGAGGCCGCAGCTTGTGATGGGCGATCGACAGAAGCTGCGGCGTCATGATGCTGGTCGCAACCGTTGAGGATCGCATTCGTACTCCCGCGCTACGGTCCGGCGGTCATCGGCGGCGCCGAAACTGCCGCCCGTCTCCTGGCCGAGCATCTGGTGGACTTCAAGGGCTGGAGCGTCGACGTACTGACGACTTGCGCCGAAAATTTCGTCACATGGGACGACGTCTACGAGCCGGGCGAACAGTGGATCAACGGTGTCCGGGTCGAACGCCATCAATCGACCGCCGGTCGGGAACCTTCATTTCACCCGCTGTCCGCCGCCCTCCTCGCTGACCCGGCCGCCGTGTCGCTCGAGGAAGCTGATCGCTGGCTCGATCTGCAGGGCCCGGTGACTCCGGCCGTGGCTGAGGTCGCCGCCGCATGGGATGGCGATGCCATGGTGTTCTATCCCTACCTCTACTGGCCCACCGTCCGGGTGATCGATCACGTGGCGGTCCCGACCATCCTCCATCCTGCGGCCCACGATGAGCCCGCTCTCCATCTTCCGATCTTTCCGGCCGTGTTCGCCTCAGCCGACGCCCTGGTCTTCCAGACCGAAGCCGAGCGCCATCTGGTCGAGCGGGTGTTCCCGGTGGCCAGCCACCACCAGCTCTTGCTCGGACTCGGAGTAGGTGACCCTGACGAGGGCGTGCCGATCGACACCGGATCGGTGCCGCTGTCACTGGCGCCTGACGTTCCCTTCCTGTTCTGCCTGGGCCGGGTCGAGGAACACAAGGGGACAACGCTGTTGGCTGCTTACTTCGCTCACTACAAGGAGCGCCACCCAGGTCCGTTACGTCTAGTGCTGGCCGGTCCGATCGTCGAAGCACCGCCGGCCCACGCTGACATCGACGTGCTCGGCCCAGTGTCCGAGGCCGACAAGTGGGACCTGCTGGCCGGGGCAGCCGCGCTCGTGAGCCCGTCGCCGTGGGAAGCATTTTCGCTCGTGGTGGCCGAGTCGTGGAGTGCCCGGACCCCGGTGCTGGTCAACGGCGCTTGCGCTGCGACGGTCGAGCACTGCCGGCGCTCGGGTGGGGGACTCCGATTCAATGGCTACGGCGAGTTCGAGGTGGCAGTTGACCGGCTGGTGGCCGATGATGGCGTTCGGGCTGATCTCGGGCGGTGCGGTCGGGCCTACGTGGACGCCCGGTTCCGGTGGCCACTGGTCATCGACCGCTACGCGTCCTTTGTGGAATCGGTGGTGGCGCGTGCCGGGCGGCGGGCTACGTCGGCCTGAGCAACCCGGATGGGTTGCCTGGGGAAGCGACCTCGATGGGAGCAGCAGGCTGGGAAGCGGATCAGCCGACGAGACCGGTACCAAGTGGGCGGGGCCCGTCAGAGACGGCGATTTGCACGCCGAGGATCGAGGCCCCCGGGGTGATTCGCCACACCAGGTAGCCGGCGAGGTGCCCGGCCGCCCGCACCAGCGTGACCTTGCCGGTGCCGGCCAATGTGCGCAGGCCGGGCAGGGCAGGGGAGGCGATCAAGTAGACCGAACCGCCAGGGGCGACGGTCATCGCCGATCGAGGTGCATAGAACAATGACCCGCCCAACTGGTCGTAGATGGGGGCACCGGGGGCGATGAAGACGACTCGATGGGCGGGCAGTGACCAACCGGCGTTCCGGTAGAAGGAGGCCCCGCCATCCACCGAGTCGATGACCACGATGTCGCGCCGGGGGTCGACCAGCCTGCCAAGGCGTACCAGCGCGTTGTCCATGGCATCGGCTGAACGGATGGTGGCCCGGGTGTCGGCATACGGGGCCTGGTAGCGAGCCTGGGTGAGCCACAGCCCGTGCTCGCTCCGTTGGGCCCGAACAGGAAGTACGCCGGAGCCGGCGAGGTACCGATCGGCGCCGCCAACGGCGATGACGCCGATCGCCATCGAGGCCACCACGCCCCAGGCCAGTGCCCCACGGGACCGGCGACCGCCACTTCGTGACGGTGCGGCATGCACGAGGGCGCCCGGCAAAAGCAATAGGGCGATAACGGCCCCGGGCAGATAGGCCAGGAGGTAGCCGCCCTTGGCGAACTGGACGAGGGCCACGATGGCCACTGGAGGAAGGGTGGCAGCCAACAGGATCACGGCTCGCGATTGGAACCAGGGACGGGTCCAGTCGACCCAGCGGCGACGGCGGTGAGCCGGGAAGCCGGATCCGGGGGCGTGCGACGGGCCGATAGCCGTACCGCGCGCAACGGTGCTGGCGGTG